>JAQVGO010000017.1:22851-37526 GCA_028696715.1 Bacteroidales bacterium | reverse complement strand
CCAGCGACTTCCGGGAATGCTCAACCCAAACTTCAGAAGCTTTACCACGGCATGATGTACCTGTTCGGGATCGAACTGAAAAAAAAGTGGGCGGATGATGTGTTTGTACATGTGCTGATGCTTAAAAAAAAGTCCCACGAGGGGACTTTATTTATTCTTTCGTTTCTTCATTTTCAGTTTCTTCGGCTTCGGCAGCAGGAGATTCTGTTTCATCTTCCGAGAAGTCAAGCATGTTTTTCTCCATCAGCAACTGATACCAGTTAAAAACTTTCTTGATGTCGGAGGGATACACAGCTTCTTCATCAAAATCAGGAAGGACGGTTGCAAATTTCTCCTTAAGCTCATCATTCGAAAGTTTTTTCACTTCAAAATCAAGCTGTTCGCCAATTGTTTCCTTGATACTTTTGAATACATCTTTCAGAGGTTTGTCTTCAGATGTAGTAAAAATACTGATTTCTTCGAGCGAGCTCATTCTGTCCTGGGCAAAAGCTGGAAATCGTTTGCCATCAATCAGCGATTCAACTACTACACTGTTTTTTCCTTGTCCGGATATCAAATAAAGTCCCGGCTTTCCTGAGATTGATACAATCTTTGTTAAATCCATCTTGTTTGTGTATTAATTTTTTGGCAAAAATAAGTGAATTCGTGTTTCATTACGAAAAAGTCTGCATATCATGCAAACGTTTATACACCCCTTTGGCAGCAAGTAATTGTTCATGCGTGCCACGCTCGGCTATCTGTCCGCTTACTATCACAATAATTTCATCAGCATGTTGAATGGTCGAAAGCCGGTGTGCAATCACAACAGATGTTCGACTGCTCATCACCTTGGCCAGGGCTTCCTGAACGAGCCTTTCCGATTCGGTATCCAATGATGAAGTGGCTTCATCGAGGATGAGGATTGGGGGATTTTTGAGCACGGCTCGTGCAATGCTTAATCTTTGTCGCTGGCCTCCGCTGAGGTTCATTCCCCGATCGCCGATATAGGATTCGTATCCGTTTTCGAGGCGCATGATAAACTCATGGGCATTGGCAATTTTTGCTGCTTCAATAACCGATTCATGAGTGGCAGTAGTGTCGCCAAAGGCAATATTATTGAAAACAGTATCATTGAATAGGATGCTCTCCTGGGTTACGATTCCCATCAAACTGCGTAAATCATCAATTTTGTAATCACGAATATCATTTCCGTCTATAAGTATTTGACCGTCAACAACATCATAAAATCTGGGAAGCAGGTCAACCAGGGTTGATTTTCCACCTCCCGACTCACCTACCAAAGCAATCAGTTTACCTTTACCGATTTCCAAATTGATATTTTTCAGAATAGATTCCTTGTCGTAAGCAAACCATACATCCTGATATTTAATACTTTGGTTAAACGACTGAATGGCTTTGGCATCCTTTTTTTCGGTGATGACTTCTTCTGCATCGAGAATTTCAAAAATACGTTCGGCTGATGCTATTCCTTTTTGGATACTATAAAATCCCTGTGCAAAAGTTTTTGCCGGAGGTATGATTTGTGAAAAAACGATGATGTAAACGATAAAATCTGCGGCTTGAATAACAGCTGAATCGCCCAGCACAAGCCTTCCTCCAAACCACAAAACGATCACAATAACTACCGACGACAGAAATTCGCTTAAAGGTGAGCTGAGATCGCGCCGGCGGTAGATGCTGATCATCAATTTCGAAAACAGACTGTTCTGATCTTTGAATCGTGTGTCGGAATAATTTATGGCACCAAAAGCCTTGATGATTCTAAGCCCGCTAATAGTTTCTTCGATAATTGACAACATCCCGGCCATTCGGGCCTGACCTATTTTTGAGCTTTTACGCAGACTTTTTCCAATCTGGCCGATTAAAAAACCTGTGATAGGTAAAAGAACCAGCACAAAAAGTGTAAGCTGCGGGCTCACGCTAAACATAAATGCAATATAAACCAGGATGGTAATAGGGTCGCGTATGATCATTTCCAGATAATTCATGATCGAATATTCAACCTCCTGCACATCAGTTGTTACTCTGGAAATGATATCGCCTTTGCGGTGTTTGTTGTAAAACGAAAGTGGCAGGATAAGGATTTTTCTGTAAATACTGTTTCGGATGTCTTTTACAGATCCAATACGCACATTAGCCATGTAGAACATCGCAAAAAAACGCGTTAGGTTGCGCAGGAAAAAGGCTACAATCAGGATGATACAGATGTAAACAAGGGCTTTGTGCTGGCCATCTTCAATAATGATCTGGCTGATATAATAATTCAGTATTTGAATTAGGCTGTCAGCATTGAGGGCAAATTCAGGCTTTTGGGTTACTAATGTTTCTGTTCCAAAGAGCAGGTTAAGAAAGGGAACCAAAAGCGTCATCGAAAACAATGAAAATACAATCGTAAGCAGGTTAAACAATACGTTGAGCGATGCATATCCCCAATAAGGTTTTAAATAGGTCAATACGCGATAAAATTTCTTCATGAATCCTGTCTTAAGAGGTTGATCCCGGTATAATTTTCAGGTGTGATGGCGTGTAGTTCAGTTTTTATTTCAGCTGTAACAGGTAGTTTTTCAATAAAATCATAAATCACCTGACGATCAATTTTTTCATTGGTTCGTGTCAGTTCTTTCAGTAATTCATAAGCCCCTTCAATTCCCTCCCGACGTAGGATGGTTTGAATACCTTCGGCAACTACCAGTATATTATGCTCCAGATCAGCGGCAATTTTCACTTTGTTGAGAAGCAGTTTATTGAGGCCTTTTTCGATCGAGTTTAGTGCAATAAGGGTATGTGCCAAAGGTGCACCTACATTGCGCGTAACTGTTGAATCGGTTAAATCGCGCTGCAGACGGCTCACTGGCAGCTTGGCACTCAGGTGTTCGAAAAGGGCATTGGCAATTCCCAGGTTTCCTTCTGCATTTTCAAAATCGATGGGATTCACCTTGTGTGGCATGGCTGAAGAGCCTACCTCACCGGCTTTGATTTTCTGTTTGAAGTAATCCATCGAAACATACAGCCAGATGTCGCGACTCAAATCAAGTAAAATAGTGTTGATCCGTTTGAGGGCATCAAAATAAGCTGCCAGATAGTCGTAATGTTCTATTTGTGTGGTGGTTCGCTGTCGATGTAGTTCAAGTGTTTTGGAGATAAAATCACAGGCAAATTGTTCCCAGTCGATAGCCGGAAACGCAATATGATGGGCGTTGAAGTTGCCTGTTGCACCTCCGAATTTTGCCGAAAAAGGAATGTTTTTCAACAACTCAATTTGATTTTCTAGTCGTTCGGCGAAAACATAGATTTCTTTTCCAAGTTTTGTGGGACTTGCGGGCTGACCGTGTGTGCGGGCGAGCATACTTACATCGGCCCATTCGTAGGCCAGTTTGATGATATGATTTAAAAGGCTTTCCAGAGCAGGCATTAGCTCCAGCCGATGGGCATCGCGAATGGAAAGAGGAAGTGCTACATTATTGATATCCTGAGAGGTAAGTCCGAAATGAATAAACTCCTTGTAGGGTTTCCATCCATAATCATCAAATCGTCTTTTGAGGAAATATTCCACGGCTTTTACATCGTGATTAGTTTCCTGTTCAATGGCTTTTATTTCTTCAGCATCTTCAACCGTAAACTCCTCATAGAGTGCATGAAGCAGGTCGAAATCTTCTTTCTTAAAAGTCTGCAACTGAGGCAAAGGCAGCTCGCAAAGTGCAATAAAATAATTCACTTCAACCATCACCCGATAGCGAATGAGGGCATATTCAGAAAAATACTCTGATAATGCTGCCGTTTTGTTTCTGTAACGTCCATCCACAGGAGAGATGGCGGTGAGTGCTGACAATTCCATAGTTGAGCAATTTATGGGCAAAAGTACGCAATAAATTTAGGCAACAGAAATAGTTAATTCCAGAGGCAGAAATACTAATTTAGAACTCAGTTGATGATAAAGATGCAACCTATTTCGGCTCGCCCTGGAATTTGTGAATATAAATAGATTGCAGGCCGTGGAACAATAAGAAATAATTACAAAAGGATTACTCCGATTCAATGGCACACAAGCTTTGCTGCTATAAAGCTGCCTTTTATATTTGAACTTAGGTTAATAAATTATCAAATCTATCAGCCCATAAACCTGTTGCTGCTTCAACTATCTTTTTATAACCCTCTGGTTTATCGTTTGCTTGTCAGTAATCAACTGAACAACATATAATCCGGCTGGCAAAAAGTCGAGCGGGAGGCTGAAGCTGCTGAAAGCTTTTTCTGAATGGTAATCACGGGCAAAAACCACTTGTGCCTCAGTATTCAGGATTTTCAATGATTTTAGCTGACCAGCAGTCTCTTGCAAAGCAATGTTAAGCTGATTGGTGAATGGATTTGGAAACAGGTTTACCAATACCGGTTTTGGGTGGTTTTCGGCTCGCAAACCCATAATAATCTCCATATTCTGAAAATAGTTGAAGGTGCCGTCATAATTACCCAGAACCAGATCGGCATCACCATCGCCATCCAAATCGCCAAAGCCCGGACTGGTATTTTGTCCTCCACTTACACCGGCCATAACCAGATCGTTGGCTATCCAGTTTCCGTTTTCATGTTCAAAATACTTCACATTTCCCGAAATATTTCCAACGGCCATATCCCAATCACCGTCAAAATCAAGGTCGGCAAATGTGGGAACAGCATTGGAGCCTACATCTATCCCACCAAAATAGTTTGGGATCTCTACCCAAACTGCTTCCTGGCTGTTGCCTTGATTTTCAATATAAAAAAGCTGGCCAGATTCATTGCCAACCACCAGATCGAGGTCTTCGTCGTTGTCAAGATCAACAAGATATGGGGACGACCAGCCTCCATAGGAAAATCCGGCAAAAGTGCTTTCGATATAATTGAATCCCAAACCGGTATTCTGGTGATAGAACAGATTGCCGCTTAAATCGCCCACCACGGCATCCATGCGGCCATCACCGTTCAGGTCGCCAACAGCCACATCGCTGTAGATGCTGTGCTTGAGCGAAACAAAGCCTTCGCTTTTCTCCAACCAGCCTGGCCCGTAAATAGTGCCAGTATTTTCAAAGTACTTGATGTCGCCCATTTGCGATCCGGTAAACATATCCAGGTCGCCATCACCGTCATAATCAACAAAGAAAGGGTTGCTGGCACCTCCAATATCTATTCCGCCACCAAAAAGGCTTTCGTTCAGCTGCCATTCCGCCACTTCCGGAGTTCCGATATTATCGTAATAAACAAGCGGACCCGAGGCTGTTCCGAAAATCAAATCCAGCGTGCCGTTATTATCCAGGTCGATCAAATCGGGTGAGTTCCAATAGGTTTCTTCGCCCATGCCCGCAAAAGCGTTTTCGATATAGGTCCATTCAGGAGTTGTTGGTAAGCCGGTGTTTTGATAGTAATGGAAACCAAAACCGTCACGACCAATCACCAGATCCATATCACCGTCATTATCAAGGTCGGCAAAGCAGGGGTAGGCATAAAGACCAACATCTCCGATTTCGGTAACTGCAGCTTCCGAATAACTTGCTTCCTCTGCTGTTCCGGTGTTTTCATAAACCTTTACCAACCCATCTTCGCTCAGGCCAATCACAAGATCAAGGTCACCATCATCGTCCACATCAGCCAGATCGGGGACGGGATAACCAATTCCGGCCAGAATTGTAAAGAATCCGGTTTGTTTTTCAAAAACCGGATCGGTTTGGTTGCCTGTGTTCTCAAAGAAACTTATGCCTGAGAACCCACCTGAGATCATATCCAGATCACCATCGTTATCCAGATCAGCAAAAACGGCTACCTCTGCATCAAGCGAGCTGATATCTGCAAAATAATCCTCGCCCGGGGCAAACTGTGGTGATTCAGCCGATCCCACATTCTCCAAATAAACAGGTTTATCACTGATGTTTCCCAGAATCATATCCAGATCGCCGTCGCCGTCGAGATCGGCAAATCGCGGCTGCGAAAAGGACAGGCTTGGGATTCCGCCCGGATTAAAGATGGCATCGTTTTGTACCCAGGGCTGCGCCGTGAGTAAAGCAGGAACTAAAATAAACAGGAAGACAAATAAATACTGAGAAATTTTCTGCATGATAAACAAGTTTTGATTGCATTAATAAATGTTTGTTTTCGCGCTGTAAAGTTAGTCATTTTGCACGGATCGAATCTCTGCTTTTCTGCTGAATCAATCTTGAAGAGTTAAGATCGGAATAAAGACTTATTGGAGGAGAATTATTTTTTCGCGATAGGATGAATGAGTATTTTTCGATCTGTATTGAATTGCCATGGCCTTCCTGAAAAATTCATGTACTTTTGTGAAGCCGATACGACCTTATGAAACCTCAATTGTTAATTCATTCTTCCAAACTCACAAACCGTTTGCGTTACACCCTTGATTTGGTATTGACAGAACAACTTGGGATTGAATACGAGCTAACAACGGATATGGCTCGATTTATGTCGTGGGAAGGTGCTGCATTGGCTTATGGCGTTCAGGCTCCGGAACAGGGTGCTTTTTTGCAACAGGTTCCATTATTATTCGAACGTGAGATTACTAGTCATGAGCTAAAAGCCTTTGATCACGAAGGTGTTAAAGCTTTGTTTCCTGTGTATAACAAACAGTCGATCCTGCCTTTTGATGTGTTTGCTGCGGTGTTTTACCTTGTTAGTCGCTACGAAGAATACCTTCCTTTTGTACGTGATCAGCACGGACGATTTGATGCGGCTTCATCAGTGCAGCATGAATTAGGGGTGTTAGACAAACCTGTTGTAAACCTGTGGATTATCCAGCTCGAGAAAAGGCTGAAGGAGGTTTTCCCGGGCTTTGAAACCCATCGCAGAACCTATCGTTTTATCCCAACATACGATATTGATGCAGCCTGGGCTTATCTGCACAAAGGTTTGATTCGATCACTAGGAGCCTATATGAAGGATCTTGTGAAGGCAGACTTTGCTGAGATACAAAAACGGACAGCTGTTTTGAGAGGCAAAGCCAGGGATCCTTTTGATACTTTTGATCTGCAACTTAGTATGCAACAGCAATATAAGTTGAGGCCTGTCTATTTTATTTTGTTTGCTGCTTACGGACACAACGATAAGAATATCAGCGTTCGCAACCGTTATTTTCAGCAATTGATCAAATATCTTGGCGACTATGCCGATATCGGTATTCATCCTTCATATGCCTCATACTCCAATAAGCAATTGCTCAAGCGAGAGTTGAACCAGTTAAGCGCAGTGCTTAATCGTGAGGTGAGTTGCAGCCGACAGCATTTTTTGCGTATGAGTTTGCCGGAAACCTATCAAAACCTGATCGATCAGGATATCCTGCATGATTATACGATGGGATATGCTGCCATGCCCGGATTTAGAGCCGGAATTGCTGATGATTTTTATTTTTATGATTTGGATCACGATGTAAAAACAGCATTGCGCATACATCCCTTTGCGGTGATGGATGGCACCTTGCGCGACTATCTGCACCTGAATGCCGAGGAGGCAATTAGCACGGCCGAAACCCTGATCAACAGCGTTAAAGCGGTAAACGGAAAATTTATTTTGCTCTGGCACAACGAAACCCTTAGCGACCAAAAACGCTGGACAGGCTGGCGAAAAGTGTATCAAAATCTGGTAGAAAAAGCCCTTCCTTAACAACCTTTTTCATGATCAGATACTTAAAACAAGATGAAATAGATAAGGTAAAATGGGACAGCTGTATCAAACAGAGTTTCAATGGTAATATCTATGGCTGGTCGTGGTATCTTGATATAGTTCATCCGGAATGGCACGCGCTGGTCGAGAATGATTATGAGCGTGTTTTTCCGCTTACCGGAAAAAGAAAATTTGGGGTGAGCTATTTGTTTCAGCCTTTTTTTGCTCAGCAACTCGGAATATATTCCCGAACACTTTTAAATCCGGATATCATCGATGAGTTTATTAATGCCATTCCTGTTAAGTATCGCTTTGCTGAGATTCGACTGAACACCCATAACAAACCAGGAGAGCATAACAAAGGATTGAGCTGGCACCGCAATCACGAACTGGATCTGATAAACAGTTATGATCGTATCTATAAAAATTACAGCTCCAATACCAAAAGAAACCTTAAAAAGGCTGAACAGGCTAAATTGCAACTGGTCAAAAATGTGAAACCCGAAAACGTGATTGCCTTGTTCAGGGCCAATCGTGGCCGGACAATTAGTCATTGGAACGACTTGGAATACAATAGACTAAAGCAACTTACTTACATTGGAATATATCGCGGACAGGCAGGTGTTTTCGGAGCCTATAGCAAACCTAACGAGTTGTGTGCCGGAGCAATATTTATGCGAAGTCATGGTAAGCTTGTCTTCCTGTTTTCGGGTGCCAGTGAGGAGGCTAAAAACAATCACGCCCTGAGTTTTCTGATTGATGAAGTGATTAAAATGCACAGTCCCGGGCAGTTGGTTTTCGATTTTGAAGGATCAGATCAGCCGGGATTGGCACGTTTTTACAAAGGCTTTGGGAGTAAGGAAACCTATTATCCTGGAATTAAGCTTAACAGATTGCCGCTGATCGGAAGGCTGGCCTTAAGAATTGTGAAAAGAAATTGATTTTGCGAAAGCTTTTTTATTCTGCATTTTAATGGCTATTTTTGCTCCATAACATTCCGACTATGGCTACCATCATCAACATTGGAGAATCGAATTCCATTTTCAATCATTTTATTGCCGAACTGAGAAGCACTGAAATCCAGCAGGACAGGATGCGTTTCAGACGCAATCTGGAACGTATCGGCGAAATTTTTGCCTACGAAATAAGTAAAAAGTTGGACTATCAGCCGCATGATGTTACTACCCCTCTGGGAGTTGCCACTGTAAATCAGCTCATCGAGCAGCCACTGCTGGCCACTATTTTGCGTGCCGGCTTACCCCTCCATCAGGGCTTGCTCAATTATTTCGACAGAGCCGATAGTGCTTTCATCACTGCTTACCGCAAATACGACAAAAATGAAGATTTCACCATTCGTGTGGAGTATGTTTCAAGCCCTTCGATTGGAGGCAAAATCCTGGTACTCTCCGATCCGATGCTTGCCACAGGGGCTTCCATTGTAAAAACAATGAAAAGCCTGCTTGCCAGCGGGATGCCCAAGTCGTTGCATATCGTTTCGGTATTAGCCAGCTCAGAAGGATTGGATTATATAAAACGGAACCTTTCGCTGCATAATCTCACGGTTTGGGTTGGTGGTATTGATGATGAGCTAACAGCACAGGCATACATCGTGCCGGGGCTCGGCGATGCCGGTGATCTGGCTTTTGGCGAGAAAGACTAACAACTACAGAAAATGGAATCGGGAAAACTTATAGCCGAAAATCTGCGGGTTTCAATAGAATCTATCCGAAGTCATTCGCTCCGAACGGCTCTTACGGTTGCCATTATCGCTTTTGGTATTATGGCCTTGGTAGGCATTTTGACGGCGATCGACAGCATGAAATTTTACCTGACAGAGAATTTCTCGATGATGGGTTCAAATACATTTAACATCCGCAACAGGGATATGGTGGTGCATATGGGGGGTAGCAGCTCACGTCCCAAAGCAAACAAGCCTATCTCTTATCGCGAAGCTATGGCTTTTAAAGAGCAGTTTACGCTACCCGTTTCAACCAGCATGTCAACCTATGGTACCGGAATAGCAACGCTCAAATTCGGCAACGAAAAAACCAATCCAAATATACAGGTGGTGGGGATTGATGAAAACTATGTTTATAATGCCGGTTTCGAAATTGAATTTGGTCGCAACATCAGTGCACACGAAGTTACTACCGGAGCTCATGTGGTGGTGGTGGGTGCTGGAATTGTAAAGAGTCTTTTCAAAGGGGGAGAAAATCCTGTTGGACAAGTGATAACCGTGGGGCCGGGACGTTACAGAGTTGTGGGTGTGATGAAAGAAAAGGGCTCCAGCATGGGATTTAGTGGCGATTTGAACTGTTTGATGCCTGTGAACAATGTACGGCAGTATTTTGCGCGACCTAATATGAATTATGGGATAAGCGTTCGTGTGGATAACCCGGAGATGATGGATGCCGTTATAGGAGAGGCCACAGGCATCTTTAGGGTGATAAGAGGCGATCAGATTGGCAAGGACAATTCGTTTAGCATAGTCAAAAGCGACAACATCGCCAATATGATGTTAAGCCTTACCGGACAAATCAGGCTGGGGGCTACTTTCATTGGATTGATCACCCTTTTTGGTGCTGCCATCGGATTGATGAACATCATGCTGGTTAGTGTTACAGAACGAACACGCGAAATCGGTATTAGAAAAGCTGTGGGTGCAACAAGCAAAACCATTCGCAATCAATTTTTGGCCGAAGCTGTAGTAATTGCCCAAATTGGCGGATTGCTTGGTATTGGTGCCGGAATTGGGATTGGGAATATACTTTCAATTATGATAGGAAGTTCTTTTATCATACCCTGGCTTTGGATCATTGTAGCGGTGGTTTTATGTTTTGGTGTTGCACTTGTTTCAGGCATTTTACCGGCCAACAAAGCTGCTTCACTCAATCCTGTCGATTCATTGAGATACGAGTAAAATTTGCCTTTGTCAATATTCATAGCCTATTATTTTGTCTTTTGGACTTGATTTGCTATCATTGCAATCGTTTTACCTTAGCTGAAAACTTTATCCTATGGCAATCAATCAAAACACGCCCCGCGACAGTTTTAGCTCACGCCTTGGCGTTATAGCAGCTGCTGCCGGTTCGGCAATTGGATTGGGTAATATCTGGCGTTTCCCTTATGTAGCAGGCGAAAATGGGGGTGGGGCATTTCTGCTGATCTATATTGGCTTTATTATCCTGATCGGAGTTCCGGTGATGTTATCAGAGTTTGTGATTGGTCGTAGCACTCAGCGCAATCCTGTTGGGGCTTTTAAAAAACTCGCTCCCAAAACCTTGTGGCCGCTCACCGGATTCCTGGGCATTATTGCTGCCTTCTTCATCCTGGCCTTTTATACCACCGTATCCGGATGGACACTCGAATATTTATACCTGGCCATCTCGGATAGCTTTAAAGCCAAAACAGCGGAAAGCCTGGCCATCGGTTTTGATAGTTTCAGAACCAGTGGGCTGAGGCCTTTGATATGGCAAAATATCTTTATGTTTTTTACTGCTTTTATCGTTTACAGGGGAATAAGAAATGGGATAGAAAAATATACAAAAATATTGATGCCCTTGTTGTTGGTAATCATTATCATATTAGGAATCAGAAGTATCACCCTGCCGGGAGCCGGAGAGGGATTACTGTTTTTGTTTAAACCCGATTTCAGTAAAATAACGGGTACTGTGATCCTGGAAGCACTTGGCCAGTCATTCTTTTCTCTTTCGATAGGTATGGGAACCCTGATAACTTATGGCTCTTATATCGGAAAAAAAGAAAAGCTTGGTAATACAGCCTTGTCGGTTTCGGCCGCCGACACCCTGATTGCCATCTTAGCCGGAATAGCTATTTTTCCGGCAGTATTTGCCTTTGGGATAGCTCCGGAGGCTGGTGCAGGACTGGTTTTCATCACTTTGCCACTGATTTTTGAGCAAATGACCGGAGGATATTTCTTTGCTTTGATCTTTTTTCTGCTCTTGTCTATTGCTGCGCTCACTTCAACCATCTCGGTGCTCGAAGTGGTTACTGCTTATCTGGCCGAGGAGCTCAATTTGGGCCGCAAAAAAGCGACTTTGTTGGCTGCATCTTCCATAGCCGTGTTGGGCGTGGCCTGCACCATGAGCCAGGGGCCGTGGTCAGCAATAAGTGTGGGAAATAAAAACCTGTTTGATTTGCTCGAAATGATTTCTGCGAATATTATGTTGCCTTTAGGGGGCTTGCTTATTGTGATTTTTGTGGGGTGGTACCTTTCGAAAGAAAAAGTATTTGACGAGCTGTCGAATGAAGGAAAGCTTAAAGCTGGCTTTCGCTACCTTTATCTGTTCATAGTGAAGTTTTTAGCACCTGTTGCCATCGCTTTTGTTTTTCTGCATGGGCTGGGTTTCTTTGGGATTTTTGGTAGCGGCGATTTATAGAATGAAGCAGATATGCCATGACCGATTTCAAAAACCAGTTAAGTTTTTCCAAAAAAGAGCAGTTTGCCCTGGTCATTTTACTGGTTTTTACCCTAATCCTTATTGCTTTTAATCTGGTTCCTGATTTTTATCAGCAGTCGGAGGTGTTTTCGCCTCAACAATTGGAAGATGTCGTTGCTCGACACGAAAATGAATTGAGTGCTCTTGCAAAAAATACACAGTCTGAAGACTTTGATATTACCAACCCTGATCAATCTGCCATCGAACAACGACTCAATCCTTTTACTTTTAATCCGAATATGCTTCCGGATTCCAGTTGGAGAAAACTTGGACTAACTGAAAACCAGATTCGTAACATCAAGAATTACGAAAGTAAGGGAGGTAAGTTTTATCGCAAGGAGGATTTACGAAAAATTTATACGATCACCGACAAGGAATATGCCCTTCTGGAGCCCTTTATTGTAATACCTTCGTATGGAAATCAACGTATTGCAAGAGCTACGGAGGTTAAAACAAATACGAATAATCAATCAGATTTTGAGACACCTAAATCAGTCAATCGCGAACCGAAAATGGTTGAACTGAATTCAGCTGACTCGCTCCAGCTTATACAACTTCCCATGGTGGGTCCCTGGTTTTCGCATCGCATTATAAGATACAGAGAGATTCTTGGTGGGTTTGTGAATAAGGAACAACTACTCGAGGTTTTTGGTATGGATCAGGAACGTGTATCAGCTTTCGAAAAATATGTGGAGGTTGATTCAGGCAGAATTCGCCCTCTGGCTATCAACTTTGTTGATTTTAAGGAGGTAGTGCGGCATCCTTACTTTTCTTATCCTTTTACGAAAGCTATCTTCAATCACCGCGATCGCAAGGGAATGATTAAGGATTTTGATCAATTGAAAGCATTGGCACCGGCCACAGACACTTTGTCACCTTATCTGGTTTTCTATATTAAATTTTAAATTCTACTTAAATGAAAAAGTTATCCTGTTTTGTGGTACTGATTATTGCAGCAATATTTTTGACATCTTGCGGCTCAACTTTAAACAAGTCAACCAAGGTGATTAATATGGTGATGGAAGATCACGAAAGTAATGCATATGAATTTCCGGCAGGGGTGTATTATGCCTACCAGTTCCAAGGCGATCAGCCAGCTTATGGTTTTGATGAAGAACTGATAATTGAACAACTTGTTTCGAAAGGAATCCCGGTAAAAAATTTGTGGTACAAAGCAGCTTCATCCAGTTGTGTCCCTCCCGGAAGCGATATGGCTATGACGGTAATGGTTGAGGCTGTTTTGCTCGTTCAGCTCAAAGAAGCAGACGATCAACTATTGCAAATGCAGTTTGCACGCACCACAACACCCACAATGGGAAGCTGTGCCTATCGTGTGAAAAAATTTATTTTTCAACCGAGATAGTTTATTGAAAGATGGCAATGAGATCTGGAATTTTTTCGCGTTTTCCGCGTACGTTTTGGGTGGCTAACACCCTCGAACTTTTTGAAAGATGGGCCTGGTATGGATTATTCAATGTGTTGGCTATTTATCTCACAGCCTCGCGCGATACCGGAGCCCTGGGCTTTTCGCAGGAAGAAAAAGGAACCATGATGGGGCTGGTATCGGCTTTGCTTTATTTTTTGCCAGTAATCACCGGTAGCATTGCTGATAAGCTGGGATACAAAAAGGTACTCTTGCTTTCGTTTGGCATACTCTCGACAGGTTATCTTGTGATGGGACACCTCACGGATTATAGCCTGGTGTTTGCTGCTTTCTTTTATATTGCTGTTGGTGGAGCACTTTTTAAACCGGTAATCTCGGCAACCATAGCCAAAACAACCAACAAGGATAACTCTTCTATTGGATTTGGCATTTTTTATATGATGGTGAATATAGGAGCTATGATTGGTCCGTTTGTCGCCAGTAAATTACGCGAAACCTCCTGGAATTATGTGTTTTACCTGAGTGCTGCCATCATTGCATTGAATTTTGTTTTGGTTTTGTTTTTCTACAAGGAACCAGCACGCGAAAAAAATGAAACCAAATTGATAAAAAATATATTGCAGGCACTTAAAAACATCTTCCTGGCACTGAAGGATTTCCGGTTCTTTTTGTTTTTGTTGCTCATCATAGGTTTCTGGAGTATGTATTTTCAACTGTTTTATACCCTTCCGGTATTTATTGATCAATGGATTGATACACGGGATATGTATCAATGGCTTGAAAATATCTCTCCGCTGCTCGCTGATATTTTCGGAACTTCGCAGGGCACTGTTAATCCGGAAATGATATTGAATCTTGATGCGCTCTATATTGTGCTGTTTCAGGTGATTATTTCGAGTATAGTGATGCGTCTGCGACCTATCAATGCCATGATTGTCGGGATAATTATTGCTTCGGTTGGAATTGGCCTGACTTTTATGTTCAACAACGCATTTTTCTTGTTTTTATCAATTTTGATCTTTGCTTTTGGCGAGATGACCAGCTCGCCAAAAATCACGGAATATATTGGCAGAATTGCACCACCTGACAAGGTGGGTTTGTATATGGGGTGTTCGTTTTTGCCTATGTCGGGCGGAAATTTCTTTGCCGGATTGTTGTCGGGGCCTGTTTACGGAAGCTGGGCCGACAAG
>JAQVGO010000017.1:0-22751 GCA_028696715.1 Bacteroidales bacterium | reverse complement strand
CCTGTTTTCGCGCCTGAAAAAACCGCTAAACATCAAAAATATTGCCAGTCCGTAAATTAATCCACTTGCACCAATATGTACTCCGCTTCGGGCCCCAAGCCAAAGCCAGAACCCACTGAGCAACACAGTAAGCACAAGAATTTCGGTAGCAAGGGTGCGGTAGAAATAATAAAGTGCAGCCAACAATACGAATATCGGTACTGAATTAGCCATCAGGTGATTCCAGTCGCCATGAAGAAATGGTGAAAGGATGATACCTGGCAGACCCTGAAGCCTGAGAGGTGTAATACCAAGAAAGCTTAACCTGATATCAAATATTAGTTCAACGATTTTAACCAGCCACATGCTTAACAGAAACAGTGCCGGAATAAAAAAGCTTGTTATCACTCGTTGCTTTTCAGTTGTCTGCATGGATTGTGCCCAGCAAAAAGTATTCCGAAATATTTATGTCATGACCTGCTGCAGATAATATCTGATTGCTTGGCTGTATGGCTCTTTACACTGTATTTTTTGCCGAAAATTGCTGTACTTTTGCTTTTTGAACTGCTATGAAGGTTTTACTAAGGGTTGGTTTTTATTTGATTTTCATCTTATTGGTTCAGGCTTGCAGCACGCGCAGACTGGTTCCTGACGGAAAGTATCTTGTAAATAAAAACAGGATTGAAATAGAAAACCCAACCAATCAAAAACTTGGCTTCAGCAAATCTGATCTTGCTGCTTTTAGTGGTCAACGTACTAACAAACAACTGCTTGGCACACGGTTTCCGCTTTGGGTACATTATAAAACAATCAGGAAAACCGATCGCAAATTTTGGAAATGGGTCAATGAAAAAATTGGGAAGCCACCAATCTATCTTGATAATTCTCTCACCCAATCGGGTGCTGATCAGATGGGCCGCTACCTAAGAAATCTGGGTTATTTCAATTCGGAAATTAATACCATTGCAAACACTTCAAAATTTAAGGCAGAGGTTATTTATACCATTAATCCCAAGCAACCCTACACAATTCGCAACTTTGAATATGCCATTGAAGATACTGCTCTGGCAAAATGGGTTAAGCCCCTGCAGCTGCAAACCGAGCTAACCGAAGGCGCAAACTATAATGCGTATAAGTTGGATGAGGAGCGTGACAGAATTACCGATTATTTAAAAAACAACGGTTTTTATGCCTTTTCACGCGACTATATTTATTTTGAAGTTGACAGCAATTTCAAAGAGCAAATTTTGGATGTAAGGCTTTTGATTGACAGCTTAAAGACAGATCAGGGCAATAAAGCACATAAGATTTATTTGATTAATAAGGTTTCGGTCTATCCAAATTTCATTCCTGCTCAGGCTAATCAGCCACTTACTGATAGCATCAAACTGGACTTAAAAGCAGGAAGAAGTCGTAAACCATATTCCATGCATTTTTATTCGGTTGGCAATCCGAGAATCAGGCCTCAAACCTTTGGGCAGATTGTTCAGTTACATGAGAAAGATCCGTTTAGCCTGAGAAAACTAAAGCAAACTTATAGGGGTTTAGGTAATTTCAGAATCTTCGCAATCACCGATATAGATTTTAAAACGGTCAGTCGCCCCGAAGCCGACACTGGTCTGTTGGATGTAAACATTAAGCTGCAAAGGGCAAAAGTACATGCTTATTCCGTTGAAGTTGAAGGCACAAATGCGGCCGGCGACCTGGGACTGAGAGGTAGTTTGGTGTATTCAAACAAGAACTTGTTCAGGGGAGCCGAACTTTTTCGCCTGAGTCTGCGAGGTGGTGGAGAAGCACAGCGTTTAACAGCAATTGCTGGAGGCGAGGAGCTTGCTTCACAATCGGATCTTTTTAATACTTATGAGTTTGGGGTGAATGCAAACCTGGTGATACCACGCTTTTTGAGCCCCATCAGGCTGAGGAATTTTGTTCTTGAATATCAGCCAAAAACAACTTTTAACCTGGGATACAGCTCCGAAATACGTTCCAATTACGATCGATTCATTACCGAAGCTACGATGAGTTACGACTGGATGACCTCACCCACTGTGCATCATATTTTAACACCTTTCAACCTTAACTCAGTGAGAGTTAAACCCTCAGCAGCTTTTCAGCAGATTTTGGATAAGGAGATAAACCAACGTATTAAGGATCAATATTCTAATCACCTGATCTTTGGATTGAAGTACAGTTTTATTTTTAATAATCAGAACATCAATAAAGTAAAAAACTTTTCCTATTTCAGGGCAAACCTGGAATCTTCCGGTAACCTGCTGTCGCTTTTTAATGATACACCTTTGATTTCTAAGCAGGAAGAATATGCTGAGTTGTTGGGAATCAGGTATGCACAATTTGCACGCCTGGATTTTGATTTTCGGCAGTATTTCATGCTTTCACGGAATAAACAATTGGTATTCAGAACACTGATTGGAGTTGGGCTACCATTTGGTAATTCAGCCGATATGCCGTTCGAAAGGAGTTTTTATGGCGGAGGGGCAAATGGTATGCGTGGCTGGGTGTTCAGAGAACTGGGGCCGGGTGGCTTCAGTGGAACAGAAAAGGTTGAACGGATTGGAGATATTCAACTGGAAGGCAGTTTTGAGTACCGTTTTCCGATCTCAGGGTTTTTTAAAGGTGCCTTGTTTGCTGATGCCGGTAATATCTGGACCATCAAAGATAACAGCTACCTGCCGGATGGAAAATTTGATCTGGATGATTTTTATGAGGAGCTTGCAGTAGATGCAGGATTTGGTTTCAGGTTCGATTTTTCGTTCTTCATCTTTCGGCTTGATGCCGCACTGCCACTTCGTGATCCTGCACGGGAGAGAAACAACAGGTGGAGAGTGGATGTGCTTAAAATCAGGGATGTAGTCTGGAATTTTGGAATTGGTTATCCTTTCTGATTATGGATAAAGCAAAGCTTTTCCAACTCATGCGCCAACATTTTGTGTTTGAGCCAACTGACGGTCAATTGGTGGTTTTACGTCATCTGGCGGCTTTTTTGTTGTCTCTTAAAGATAATCCTGTTTATCTGCTCAAAGGTTATGCGGGAACGGGCAAGACTACCCTGGTGAGTATGATGGTTGAAATACTGCCTTTGATCGGTTTGCGTTTTGTTTTGCTGGCTCCAACCGGACGCGCTGCAAAAGTACTCAATCAGTATTCCGGAAAGGCTGCTTCCACAATTCATCGTAAGCTATATCAGCGCACCACAATGGCCGATGGCTCGGTAAAAGTGCAAAGAATGGTTAACAAGCATACAAAAACTGTTTTTATAGTTGATGAAGCATCAATGATTAGCGATTCGGGTAGCGAAAGTCAGTTTGGTTCATCCGCCAGTTTGTTGGATGATCTGATGGAATATGTTTTTGAAGGTGAACAGTGTCGTCTCTTGCTGATAGGTGATCAGGCACAGCTGCCTCCTGTTGGTCTGGAAACCAGTCCTGCTCTTGATTTTTCATTTCTCAAGGCAGCTTATCCCATCACAACTGCCAGCTTCGAGTTGCAGGATGTGATGCGCCAAAGCCTCGATTCGGGTATTTTGTCAAATGCAACTGTATTACGCGACAGGCTAAATGAGCAAATCTTTGATTTTCCTGTTTTTAATATTCAGCCTTTTGAAGATGTTATTGCAGTGGCTCCCGATAATTTCGAAGATTTACTTCAGCAGTCCTTTGGCTCGCGCGATTATAACGAGGCTGTAATCATTTGCAGGTCAAACAAAAGAGCCAACCGTTTTAATCAGGAAGTTCGTTACCGGATCCTGGGTCGCGACAGCGAGCTGGCTGCCGGCGATCTGCTGATGGTTGTCAAGAATAATTATTTCTGGCTCGACGAAAATGATCAGGGTGGCTTTATTGCTAATGGCGATCTGGCTGTTGTGAACCGAATCGTTCAGTATGAGGATTTGTACGAGCTGCATTTTGCTGAAGTCGAGATTAGTCTGATCGATTATCCCGAAAGTCCGTCCTTTACGGTAAAAATAATCCTCGACACCTTGATGGTTGACGGAGCCTCGTTAAGCGAGAAAGATTTTCAGAATTTTACTGCCAAAGTGGAAGAGGATTATCAGCACATCGGATCACGCCGCAAACGCTGGGCCGAGATGAAGAAAAACCCATACTTTAATGCCTTGCAGGTAAAATTTGCCTATGCACTTACCTGTCATAAAACACAGGGCGGTCAGTGGCCTAAAGTGTTTGTCGATGGCGGTTTTCTGGCGGCAAGGGAAAAACCCGACCGAAATGATTTTCGCTGGCTCTATACAGCTTTTACACGGGCAACAAAACATCTGTATCTCGTCAATTTTCCGGAATCAGTGTATATTTAAAAATAAAAACCGCCCGAAACGATGTTCAGGCGGCTTTTTTAATTATTCTGAATAGACCTTATTCTATTCTGTTTTTTTGCTCATGTTTCCCAGATCGAAAGTGAGCGCAAAACGTATGGTGTTTTGCAAGGGATTATTTCTTGAATCTATGGGTATCAGGTAAGAGAAATCGAGGCCAAACACATTGTAGCGCAGTCCGGCTCCCAAAGTAAAGAATTTGCGATTGCCTTTGGATTTATCTTCATAGAAAAAACCTCCACGCAGAGCGAACACTTTATTGTACCAATATTCTGTTCCAACGGCAAAGCTCAACTCACGCATCTCCTCGCTGAAGCCATCAGGTGCATCATAAAAAGACTGAATCATCCCGGCTACAACGGAGACATCATCACTCATACCTGCAGTAATTTTATTAGGATCCAAACTGTCCCCATATCTTGGAGGTGTAGGAACCAAAAGCTTATTGATGTCGATTGAGAACGCCAGGCTGTTGTAATCATCCAGTTCAAGTGTAAGCGTAGGGCCAAACCGCAGGTTTGTAGGGATAAAATCCTTTTTGATGCTGGTTTCATTGTAACCCAGCTTGTTACCTATGTTGGAAATATTTACTCCCCAGGCAAATTTGGCATCAATATCCTTGAACCAGTTCACATCGTCTTCCCAGTAAACAGCTACATCAGCAGCTACTGAAATACCGGCCGAGGTGGCGGCACCCTGAACATTTCGCCCTTGTGTTAGATTGGAATAAATAAATCTACCGGCCACCGCACCAGAAAGCTTTTCCGTCAGTTTCCGGGAATAAGTTGCATCTATCGCCCATTCGTTTGGGCTGTAGGTGCCTATTTCGCCACCAGCATCATCGGTGAAGGTGATATCACCCAAACTGAAATAGCGAAGTGTAGCTGCAAATGCTGACATATCATTGATACGTTTGTGAAAGGCCAGGTAAGCCAGATTCATATCCGGAACCAGATTGCGTAGCCAGGGACTATAAGCCAATCCAACACTCATATCCTTTTCAAAGACCGCATATTTAGCAGGGTTCCAATGCATCGAATAAATATCTGGTGAACTCGAAACACCTGCATCTCCCATGGCTCCTGCCCGGGCATCAGGTGCGATAGTCAAAAATGGTACTGCTGTGGTAATTACATTCAAATTTCCTCCGGCCAGATTGTTGTAATTTTGCCCATGCGATTGTAATCCTGCAATAACAAGTGCAACTAGAATTAGGGTTTTAAGTTTCATAAATTTTGCGTGAATGTTCTAAAAAATTGTGTGCAAAAGTAACGTTTTCTTGTATTATATATTGTTGTCTGATCTCAGGCTATTTATTTATTCGTGTAAATTTTTGGAAAACAGTGCTTTGTACTCCTTCGTCATCAGTAAGCCATAGCTGATAAACATAGATTCCGGGCGCGATGTTGCGGCCATATTGATCTTTTCCATTCCATAGGATAGGTTCAGATCGCTGGCCGTTACCGGCAGTTTGTCCTTCCAGACTTATCACATGACGTCCGTTGATATGGTAGATATCAATGCGATAATCGAAGGTTGCACCTGGCTTTCCGTGGTCAAAAACAAAAGCTGTTTCATCGCTAAAGGGATTGGGATAATTGAGCACGCGATGCAAAGCGAGTGCAGCAGTTCGATCAACAAAGAAGCGTATTTCGGCTTCGGAGGAGTTGTTGTGCAAATCCCAGGCTCTTAAGCTTAGGATGTGTTCTCCGTTTTCCAGATCGGTCATCGGCACTTTTATCCAGCCTTGTCCAAAGTGATCAACTACCGGTTCGAAGGATTCGTTCAGTATGGTCTTCTTGCTGTGTGGGGCAAATTCAGTCAGCATTATATCTCTCCCGATGCTGTTGCCCAGGTGATGAATGCCTTGCGGATCGCTCAACATAATCCACAGATCGCTGTTGGGGGGGATGATGTCGCCCTGCCTGAAAGCAGGCGAATTCATGTAAAGCGTAATTTCGGGTCCCTGGTCGTCAGGCACGATATCCGGATCAGTGCCTCCGATATTAAGTTTATTGAAGTAGCCTGACGCATCCGAAAAATCAACTGTATCAACTGCATAATAGCTAAGTTTGGCCTGGCCGTACTGGTATGCTATATCGCGTGGCAAACCAATACTGAAACGAAATTTCCCTTCTTTTACACTTACTTTGGATTCAACTAATATTTTATCGAAATAGGAAAATGGAACCACCTGACTGTTTGAAGCATTTCCGAGTGTCGTGAAGGTGGTTTTCTTATCAAAAAGCCGGGGATAAAGGTAGCCGTTGAAACCGGTGTCGATTTGCCCGTCAGGGCCTATTATTTCACCTTCAAAACTTACTTCCGACATGCTGTGCAACATAATGTCCCGTCCTGCAACAGGCATATCATTAACAAGGGTAGTGTGAATAGTTTTTTCGGGATATACCAGTTTGAGAGCAGGATTTCCGAGCAAAACAAAATTATAAATGCTGCTGCTTGTAGGATTTTTGCTTAACCGCAAAATATCACCCAGCCTTTTAAACGAGGCATCTGCCCGGTTAAACATGGCAGCATAAACCTTTTTATTTAGTGCAAAATTAGAATGTGCAAATGCCAGACGGGTTGTGGTCATCAATCCGATGCCTCCACCATTGGCATTGAGAAGCAATTGTTCGCCGGCTGATACAAAATGCGGATCATCAAAGCGGCTAAATTCGCATGTTGCCGTGATAAAGAACGGCATATTATCTTTGTTTGTGAGGCTGTTAATATGCGAGATTGTAAATAGTTTTTCTTCAGAAAGACCACTAATACCGCCATGACCTGTATAATTTATGATGAGTGCTCCATCGTTGATTTGTTTGATAAGCGCATCACTGGCGTCAGGATATCGATAGCCTCCGGCAACGGTAAGCCTGGGATAAGCATCCAGATAGATTTTTGAAAGATTTAAATTGGCACGGGCTGTGTCAACCTGTCTTGAAAGCGTTTCGGCCTGATCGAAATGTAAATTATTGTCTCTGTCATCGCAAACAAAACTGATGTTGTTGCGCCAGGGCCCTGACAATTCAATCTGTTTGCGGAGATAATATTTGTTTTTGGCAACCATTATGTCTGCATCTGCTACTGTGGTAACAGGGAAACGTCCTATCCCCAGGTCGAGCAGGCCACTCATATTTCCGCCTTCGGCAACGCCCATCAGGCCAAAATAATCATCGGACACGAAGCTTTGTGTTTCGATCAGGCTCGATTGCGCTTGATAAGTCGGAACAAAATTGGTATTTTCCGCCAGCCTGTTTTTATAGTCATATGAAGCATCTCCGAATAACAAGATATATTTGAGAGCCTGACTGTTGCGGGTATAAACCATTCTGATGAAATCTCTTATCGCTGTAATATCCTGATTTCCGCCACCAAATTCATTGTATATTTTCATTACATCAACAACCTTCACATCCAGATTGTCAATTTCCAGATGCATTGCAGCCAGTTCGTCAGCCTGCTTTTTAAACAATGGATGGGTGATGATCAACATTTCGGCTTGGGCAATCTGATGCAGGTTTTGGTTTTCAATAGTTTTGATGGACTCCGGATTCAGACTTTGATCAATTTTAAAAGCATACCAGCGTTTTTCTTTATTTGTGTTTATCTTGAATTTTGCCGTAGCAGATTGCAGTCGAAAGTCCTGCTGTTTTACCTGTTCCGGTGTGCTAATGTCCCAGATCAGTTGATTTTCGATACCTGAAATCAGCATTTCAACTGTACCGGGTAGCGTGTCGGTGGAAGGAAGTCTGAAAGCCAACGGATCTCCAGTCATCATCAGTTTTCTGCGGCCGTTGAGACGGATGTAATTAAGCCAGAGCCTTGAGTTACTGGCATTGGCATAATAATCGAGCTGAATATTGATTTGATCAGAAGTGGAATTAAAAATGACGGAATTATTCAGATCGCGTGCATACATGGGGTTGCTGTTAGCAAGCTGGAAAATTTTGGTGCTGTCGATCAGGCTGTTGCCATTGGCACGCACCGAATAGAATGAGTGCTCAGAAGTGGACCGCCCGGCAACTTGAATCTGAAGGTGGACAGGTTTGTGCTTTACCAGATTTGGAAAATCAAATAAAATGCTGGCCGAAGGATTATCGGTACTCAACATTTCGCCATACCATTCTTTTCCTGACAAGATCAGGTTTTCATGATCAAGTTCATGATAGGCAAAATCAGGAAACTCGTTGATGATCTGCGAAGCATTTCCTTGTGCTTCTTCCTGTATTTGTATTCTTTTGCCTGGAAGACTGTAATCCGGAGTAAAGAAAAAATAACAGGTATCGGAATAATAATTGACTTTATGGTCATACCTTCCGGTAAAAACATTGTATCGCCAATTTACCGGACCCGGGCTGTAAAACAGCAGGTAGTCTTCGCTGTCGAAACTTCCATCATCCTGTCCGTAAACCGCTATTGCATTTTCTGTCAGATCGTCAGGTCTTTCATATCGGTTTTCCTCGGGTAGCATAAGGTTACCGTTGCCAAATAAGGCGAAATTCGTAGGATTGAATGCTGCAGGATTCACGCCGGCCTGTTGTAAATCGCTGTAAGTTATCTTGTAAACGCCCTCGTGTGTGGTACCTATTTTGAGCCAGTGTCCGCTTGCCAAAACTGACTCACTCGTCCAATCCGGAGTTTCATCTACCAGATCATGCCTGGCTTCTATCCATTCATTTTGAATCTGATAACTGAGCAACCGGACAATGGCATTCCCGTGTTTTTTTATGGGCAAAACAGAAATAAAAAATTGCGAATCAATATAGTCTTTTCTTATCTGGTATTCGGTTCCAAGGAAATCAAGATCAGACAAAGAGCTGAAATCGTATATCGTATCTGTATTAATTTCGATTATACGGATATTACTTGGCTGTTGATCAGTATTTGTGCGAACAGGAATCATTTGCCAGGGCAAACCGGCAGTTTCATATTTCGTGATAGACTCTTCAAAATAGGGCAAAAAAGTAGTATGCCCCGAACTAAGCTGAATGCCTTGATGTGGCTGCCAGTTGATGTGTAAAGTGTCAGAGGATTCGGCATTCAGGCTATTATTAAATAGATTGAAAACCAATACTATGACAAAAATAACAGGAATATAATATTGTTTCATCAGCGATAGAAAATCAATTTAGCGCGTTTGTCTGCCTGTTGTCCTTTTTCGTTTGTTGCAAGCAGGCGGTAAATATACAAACCTTTTGGCAGTTTGTGTCCATAATCAGAAGTGCCGTCCCACCGGATAGGTTCCGAACGGAAAGCTGTCCCCGTGATTTGACCCTGTAGCTCTTTGACAAGCCTGCCGCTTATGTCAAAAATCTGTATCTTAATATCCATATTTAAGCCGGCCTGGTTGTGATCGAAAACAAAAAAGGTTTCATCTACAAAAGGATTGGGATAATTGATCAGGTTTTCGACAACCATCTGGCCGCTTTCAACAACCACAAAATTGAGGCTGGCTTCACTTGAATTATTAAAAACATCCCACACTTTTAGGGTCAGGGTATGTTCGCCGGGTGATAGGTTGTGCAGTGGATAACTAATTATTCCCGATGTACTTCTGTTGAGGTCGGCTTCGTAGTAATCGTTTAGAATGGCAGTAGTTTCAGTTGCACCGCTAACTTTGGCAGTAATGTCGTGACCTATTCCGGCGCCAGTGGTATTGATACCGCTTTTATCAGAGACGTAAGCCAGTAGTATTGGGTTTTCGTTTGTGATTCCACCATTAACAAAGGTGGTGTCATTCATATAAAGCGAGATTTGCGGCCCCTCCTCATCAATCACGGCATCTTCATTAAAGCCTCCAATCAGGATGTTTTCATAGTATCCGTTGGCTTCCCGTTCGTAATCCGTCGCATAATAACTGATGCGACCGGAACCATAATTATAGGCGATGTCTTTGGGCATCATAAAGCTGAAGCTGAAGTCGCCATTAACAACTGCAGCTTTCCCTTTGTATATCACACTGTTACGAAGGTCGAAAGTGACAATATGTGAATTTTGATCTCCTTTGGTGGTGATCTGACTTGTTTTGTCGTAAATGGTTGTATAGATCACCCCATTGAAATCGGAAAGTTTTGTTCCATCATCCTTAGCCACAAAGCCACGAACTTCAACCACATCTAGTGCTTTTAGGGTATCCATCCGGGTAGTGGTGGTATTACTGTTTATTTCGGTGGTTACTACATCATAGGCAGGATAAGCCAGCCGTATTGCCGGATCGCCAAGCAGGACAAACTTACGGTCGTTAGAACCTCCGTTGAGTTTCGACCGGCGGATGATATCACCGAACCTGGGAAATTCATTTCCTTCTTTCAGAAACATATTATCACGGTAGATTGCCATGTTAAGTGCCAGATTTGCAGAGGCGTATGTTGCCCTGGCAGTTGTAAACATGGCTATGGCGCCTCCCTGTGGATTGAGAAATACCATTTCGCCTGCCGAGGTGCGTGTGTGGTCGTCGTAACGGCTGAATTCGCAGGTGGCCGTAATGAAGACGGGAAGTTTGTCTTTGTTTCTCCAGCTTTGTATATCAGCGATTTCGAGTATGCGTTCTTCTGTCCAACCCACTTCCCCGCCATGTCCTGAATAATTCATGATTAAGGTGCCTTTGTCCATGCGCTTGTTGATGGCCTCATTTACTGCAGGAGCTTTCTGTCCGCCTGGTGTTGGTACCTGTTCGTAGGCATCCAGATAGATTTTATCAAAATTTATTGCTCTTTGGTTGGTGTTCAGGTAGCGATAAAGCTGTTCGGCATCATTGAGGTGAAGGTTGGCATCAGCATCGTCAGCAACAAAGGTGATAAAGTTTCGCCAGGGTCTCATATTGGTTTCTTCTTTTCGCAGGTACGAAACAATTTTATCAACCATTTGTTCTGCCATTTCAGGTGTACTCACCGGAAATCTACCTATTCCTATATCAAGCAGGTTTTTATCGCCTGTGCCTTCATTATAATCCAGGTAGCCATAATAATCATCACTGGCTATTGAATTAACAAGATTGAGCGATTCCTTCGATTCCCAGGTTGGAACAAAATCAACTGTGCTGCCGGATCTGTTTTTGTAATCAAAGCTGGCATCACCAAGCAAAAGCAGGTATCTGAGTTTTTTGCCGGGATTGCTCTCGGTGTACAACATCCGGTTGAAATCTCTGATAGCGGTGATATCTTTGGCTCCCGATGAAAACTCGTTATAGATTTTTTGAGGGAAGGTGATAACAACATTCAGGTTATTTTGCTCACGATGTATCTCAGCCAGCCGGTTGGCCTGGTCTAAAAAATCGGGATGCGTGATGATGAGGTAATCAATATCTCTTAGGGCATGAAGATTTTGATTTTCGACCATTTCAACAAATTCCGCTTTCATATAATCCGACCCGTTAAAAGCTAAAAAGCGCTTGGCATTATTGGCTTCGGTTTTAAAGATGTAGCGGCCATTATTGCTGGTTCCATTGATCCTTTTCACATCAACCGGATCAGTGATATCCCATACCATCAGCTCATTGTCGGCATTGGCAATCTGATATTCATGCACAGTTCCGGCATTAAAGACTTCCGGATTGCGAAACTCAAATTGGGTTCCATTGAAACGGAGCGACCTCCAGGCATTTACTGTGATATAATCGAGCCATCCACGTGCTGAATTAACACTTCTGTTAAAGGTCAGATTTACTTCTATATTGCTGCCCACAGGTTCGAAATTGAATGCAGTTTGATTGGTGCGGGCAAAATCATATCCTGTTGCTGATGTGTTGGAGATGTTTAAGGTTCGTTTGAGGTCGTTATTTACATAAACACCAAAATTTGCGCTGCCTTGAAGCACCCTGCCCGCCACTTCCAGCTGAAGGTGTGCAGGCTTTGTGCTTATCAGATCAGGAAAATTAAAGGAGAAGGTTTTGCTAAGATTCACATCAAACAAATCACCATACCAGGTGCGACCCGTATTGGTGAGGTTGTACTCATCAATCTCATGAAGCTGGTAATCCGGAAAGTCTGTAATTACCTTGCTAACAGCACCTGAAGGACTGGCCGCTAACTGAATTCGTTTTCCTCTTCCTAAATCTGTAGTGAGAAAAAGATAGCTGAAATCGTCATAGGGATTATTGTTTCTTAGGTAAATTTTATCATCCGGATCGTAAGACCAGCTCAAAGGCCCGGAAGCAAAAAACAAAACATAATCAGTATCATTGAACACCCCATCTTCTTCGCCCACAACCAGGATAGGATTTTCTACCAGATCATCATGTCTGAATGCCTGATTGTTTTCCGGTAAAACGCCACCACCATTACTATATATCCTCAGATTTTGCGGATCGGTACCGTAAATATCGATCCCGATAGCTTGCAGATCGGCTATAGTAAGTTGATAGACCCCGGTTTTTGGAACTTTGATTTTATACCAGTTGCCGCTTGCCAGAACGGAAGAGGTAGCAAAACCGGATTGATTTGAGTTTCGGGTAGGGTGTCCGGTATTATAGTTAAAAATTATATCAATTTCAGCTGAGACAAGCCGTTCAATTTTGCCCTTATGAAGTCGTAAAGGATTCAGTTTTAATTGCAGATAAGGTATCTCTCTTGAGATTAATAGTTTGGATTGAATTGTAAATTGGTCGGTCAATTCTTTTTTATCGATCAGCTTTTCTTCCGGTGTTGGAAGTGTTTCAACAATTTCATTTATGATTTGAACTTCAGCTTCCAATTGATCATCAAAAACAGGGAAGGTGTTCACAAAATAAGGTATTTCAGAGAGCATATCTTCATAAACAGCACCTTCAAAATGCAATCTGGTATTTTTGTCGTAACCATCAAAAAACAAGGTGTCAGGTTGATTCCAGTGTATGTTAACAGGTATTTTTTCGGTGTACTGTGCTTGAACAGTGAAGTTGAAAAGCAATAGGACTGCACCGACAATGGCAATTTTCATCATTTGGATGTTTTTTTTAGGGAGCCTGAAATTCATTTATAGTTTTTTCTGAAACGTAAAACAGCGAAAAAAAATTGCGGCCTGTATTGAAAATCTGGACATGCCGGATGTTTATGTTTCTGAACGCAGAGCAGGATAATTTATTGTAATGAGTTCTTTTTGTTGTTTAATTGCTTGATATTTCAGAAAAACGTTGTAACATTGTGCCTCGAAAAATCTATCAATAACAGAATCGCTTGCAACTAAGGGGAGTATTTTTATTTGTTTGGATGGCCTGTTTTTCGGGCTTTTATGCAAATGCACAAGATGCGGCTTTTTCGCAATTCTATGCCAATCCAATGTATTTGAATCCGGCCTTTGCCGGAAATACCGAATGCGGAAGGTTGAATTTGAACTATCGCAATCAATGGCCTGCCGTTTCAAATGCCTATGTTACCTACAGTTTGGCTTTTGATCAAAGTCTGGCTGCGATCAATAGCGGCTATGGCCTGATGTTCATGAACGACCAGCAGGGCGACGGAGCCTACAACCGCACCGCCATCAATGCCTATTATTCGTATCAGCTCAGGCTTACATCGAGCACTAATCTAAGTTTTGGGGTGCGTGGTGCTTATTATCAGGAGAAACTTGCCTGGGAAAAGCTTATTTTTGCAGATCAAATTGATATTGCGAACGGGATAATACATGATCAAAGCCTTGAGACAAAACCCGACAACAATCAGGTTTCAGCCGTTGATTTTGGTGCCGGCCTTTTGGTTGGATACGAGGATGCTTTTTTTGCAGGTGTTGCTGCCGATCATCTTACACAGCCACAGCTTGGTTTTTACGAAACCGAATCCATTCCACTTGATCTTAAACTTACCGTTCACGCAGGAGCCGTGATCAATCTCTCACAGGGAGGTTTTGGAAATTATGATTACAGTGATATCACCGTGCAGCCTAATGTGATGTTTGTCAACCAGGGGATCTTCAGCCAGCTGAATGCCGGGGTATATGTTAATATGTATCCTTTTGTTTTTGGTGGCTGGTTCAGACATGCCTTTGAAAATGTTGATGCAGCCATGCTGTTGGTGGGTATTAATTACAACAACTTCAGGATTGGCTACAGCTACGATTTCACACTTTCGCAAATCGGTGCCAATACAGGAGGAGCACACGAAATTTCGCTGGCATGGGATTTTTGTATCTTAAAGTCGCCGAAAAAACGCTTGATCAGAACAATAAATGCACCAGGTTTTTAGTTAATAACACGTTCATATAAAAAGAAAAATAAGTTTCACATGTTCAGAAAAGCAAAATTCAGTTCATTATTTGCCTTTGGAGCCCTGCTTATCATGGCCTCATCATGTCAGAAAGAAACTTCCCGGACAACAGGATGGAATTACAACGATCCACAAATGGGAGGTTTTGAAGTAGCAGAGTCGAAGGAACAGATCACAGGTCCAGGGCTTATCGCCATCGAAGGAGGTACCTTTATGATGGGAGCCACACAGGAAGATGTTTTGTATGAATGGAACAACCTTCCGCGCCAGGTTACGGTTTCAAGTTTTTATATGGACCAAACCGAGGTGAGTAACCTGGATTATCTGGAATACATATATTGGTTGAACAGGGTTTACGGACAGGATTTCCCACTCGTTGTACAGCGCGCATTGCCTGATACTTTGGTGTGGCGCAACAGACTGTCGTACAACGAACCACTGGTTGAGGTATATTTCCGTCATCCGGCTTATCACGATTATCCCGTTGTTGGTGTAACCTGGCTGCAGGCTAATGAATATGCCAACTGGCGTACCGATCGGGTGAACGAAATGCTGCTCATCAAAGCTGGTGTACTCGAGTTTGACCCCGCCCAAAAAAATGAAAATAACTTCAACTCAGAAGCCTATCTGGCTGGCCAATACGAAGGTTTGGTGAAAGACGGCAAAGAAGACCTTGACCCCAGCGGGACAGGCGTGCGAAATGTTCGCTTTGAAGATGGCTTGCTGCTACCAAAATACAGGCTTCCCACCGAAGCCGAATGGGAATATGCTGCCTTGGGTCTGGTAGGAAATACCATGCAGGAACGTATTGTCGAAAGACGAGTATATCCCTGGAATGGTGACGGCCTCAGAACAGACGACAGTAAATTTTATGGAAGCTTCGTAGCCAACTTCAAACGCGGAAGAGGCGATTATATGGGTGTTGCCGGAAGCCTGAATGATGGAGCCGATTTGCCTGCTCCTGTGGGTTCTTACTGGCCCAACGATTATGGCTTGTATAATATGGGAGGCAATGTTTCGGAATGGGTGCTTGATGTATATCGTCCGCTGTCATTTGAGGATGTTGCAGACTATAATCCTTTCAGAGGAAACATCTTTATGAATAAGAAACGGGATGCTGACGGCTTTTTGGCCGAAAAAGACTCTCTCGGACGAATGGTATATGTTGAAGTTTCTCCCGAAGAAGCTGCTAACCGCAAAAACTACCGTCGGGGTTACAATGTCAACTATGGCGATGGCGATTTTATGTCTTCCATCCAGGATGACTGGAGCACACCTCCCGATGATCAAAAGGAAATGACAGATCAGATGTATGAGTATGGTGTAACGTCTCTTGTCTCGGATAAAGCACGCGTGTATAAAGGTGGTTCCTGGGCTGACGGCCCTTATTATCTGAGCCCCGGCACCCGTCGTTTTCTTAACGAAGACGAATCAGCCAGCTCTATCGGATTCCGCTGTGCTATGAATAAAGTGGGCAGCTCCCTGGTAAACCGATAAAACTATCCGATAATAAAACCTAAAGCTCCGTCAGATGATGGGGCTTTTTTGTTGATATTAGTTTGGGTTTGGACTTTTGAAAACTAAAACCGGTATTTTTGTCTATTCTTATTAAAGCAAATCAATGAAAACACCCGAATCACTGTATTCACTTTTTTTGAAACACCGCAAAGTAAGTACCGATAGCCGAAACCTGGAGAAAGACGCGATATTTTTTGCGCTAAGAGGCGATAATTTTGATGGCAATCAATTTGTGCTTCAGGCAATTGAAAACGGTGCTGCTGCTGCTGTGTCTGATCGTACTGAATTTTCTGAGCATCCGCAGGTTTGGGTGGTAGATGATACACTTCGGGCACTTCAGCAGCTGGCCATGATGCATCGCAAAGCCATGCCTGCCAAAGTGATTGGTATCACTGGTTCAAATGGAAAAACCACAACCAAAGAGCTTATTGCTGCTGTGTTATCGAAAAAATATGAAGTGCTCTATACCAGAGGAAATCTTAATAACCATATTGGTGTTCCGCTTACATTGCTTCAGCTCAAGCCGGATACGGAGCTGGCAGTAATCGAAATGGGAGCAAATCATCAGGGTGAGATTGCAGCACTTTCGCGACTGGCGATGCCTGATTGTGGTTTGATTACCAATATCGGAAAGGCACACCTCGAAGGTTTTGGTGGTTTTACGGGAGTGATCAATGCCAAAAGTGAGCTTTATGCTTATCTTGACGATCATGGGGGCAAGGTATTCGTAAATATTGACAATGAATTGCTGGATCGGCTGTCTGTTAATTTGGATCGTTTCTCTTACGGACAAAACAACAAAGCAGAGGTGTATGGTGAGCTTGTTGCCGATGACCCATTTCTTAGCTTGGTGTGCGAATATAAGTCGCAGCAAACTATGATACATACGCAGATTACAGGGCAGTATAATTTTGAGAATATCATGGCAGCAGTGGCTGTTGGCAATTATTTTGAGGTGGATACTCATGCGATAGCGGAGGCGATTGAAAATTACCTGCCGGCAAATCATCGCTCACAAATCATTGAAACAGAACGAAATCAGCTTTTGATGGATGCCTACAATGCCAATCCTACCAGCATGGAAGCCGCCCTGATTAATTTTTCGAAACGATGCGGGCAACGCGCCATGCTCATATTGGGCGATATGCTCGAATTGGGTGAAGCCAGTGAAGCCGAACATGCCAATATTTTGAAGCTGGTGATTGATTTGGATTTTAGAAATGTGGTGTTGGTTGGACCCGAGTTTGCAAAAGTTTACGCTGGCGACGACTGGATTCATGTAAATAAAGTGGAGGATTTGATCAGCCGGTACAAAGACGAAGCGCCCACTGGCTATGAGATACTGATCAAAGGCTCAAGAGGCATTCAACTCGAAAAGCTTTTACCATACTTATAATGATGAAGAATAATTATTTGGTTATTGGTCTGATGTCTGGCTCATCATTGGATGGCATTGATCTGGCAGCAGCTGAGTTTACCCGGGATTTCAATTCATGGCAGTATGCGTTTAAAGCCACACAGTTTGTTCCTTATGCGTATGAATGGAAAAACAAGCTCAGGGAGGCTTATCATGCGGATGAAGCCACGATAGCACGGATCGACAAAGATTATGGTGTTTTTTTAGGTGAAACGGTGTCGAATTTTATCCGTAAACATCAATTAAAACCGGATTTCATCTCTTCTCATGGTCATACACTTTTTCATCAGCCTGAAGCTGCTTTTACCCTGCAAATAGGACACGGACAGATTCTTGCAGATCGCTGTGGCTACATGGTGATCAACGATTTCAGAAGTGAGGATGTGGCAAAAGGCGGACAAGGTGCTCCCTTGGTACCTATTGGTGATCAGCTGCTGTTTTCTGATTACGATTGTTGTTTGAATATTGGTGGAATAGCGAATCTTTCTGTTGAGCGAAAAGGGAGCCGCCTGGCTTACGACATTTGTATCGCCAATCAGGCACTCAATTTTATCGCTGCACTTGATGGCCGGGAAATAGATTTTGACGGGAAAATGGCTGCCTCCGGTAGTTTGATTACTGAGCTTTACGATAAATTGGAAGCTGCAGCCTATTTTAAACAACCAGCACCCAAATCATTGGGTAGAGAGTTTTTTGAAAGCCGGCAACTGCCTCATTTAACAAAACAAGCTTATCAGCCCGCTGATCTTGCCCATACTTATGTTCAGCATCTTGTTAGCCGCATAAGTGCTGAACTTAAAAGCCTGCAAGTAAAAACGGTGCTGCTCAGCGGTGGAGGGGCATTCAACACTTATCTCGTGAATCAACTCCGGCAGTTGAGCAAAGCTGAAATTATCGTGCCCGATCGAAGGCTGGTGGAATATAAGGAAGCACTGGTGTTTGCATTTTTGGGTGTATTGAAGATCAGAGGAGAGATTAATGTGTTGGCCTCAGTTACGGGAGCTGATTCCGACAGTAGCAGTGGTAAGATTTGGTATCCGGCTTTGGGGAACAAAATATACTAAAGCCGGCAAAAATCAGTTATGTTAACAATACAAGGTTGAAAACTGAAGCCTGACGATTGATGACATGAGAGAAATAAAAAATACTTTTACAATAAAATTAAACTTATGCTAACAGCTTTTTTATTGCAGGTACAGTCAGCTGCTAACGATTTGGGTGGAGCAGCCCTCGAAGCACAACAAGGTGAGTTGAGACTTTCTATTCTTGATCTGGCTATGAAGGGCGGATGGATTATGGCCGTGCTGGGGGTTTTTTCGATTATTGCAGTGTATATTTTTATCGAACGATACCTTGTTATCACCAGAGCATCCGGAAGTGACAAACATTTTATGAATAACATTCGTGAGTTTATTCATGCCGGAAAACTGGATGCCGCTGTCGCACTTTGCAAGAACAACCAAACACCTATCGCACGCATGATTGAGAAAGGACTCTCGCGTATTGGCAAGCCTCTGAACGACATCAATGCTGCCATCGAAAATGTTGGTAAACTTGAGGTTAGCAAGCTCGAAAAGGGTGTAGCCGGACTGGCAACTATTGCCGGAGCTGCACCTATGCTTGGCTTTTTAGGTACGGTGATTGGCATGGTAAGGGCTTTTTATGATATGTCGATGGCTGGCAATAATATTGATATCGCCCTGCTATCTTCCGGCATCTATCAGGCAATGATCACAACCATCGGCGGTTTGATCGTTGGGATTTTAGCGTTTATATTTTACAATGTGCTGGTGTCGCGTATTGAAAAGGTGGTTTACCTGCTCGAAGCTCGCGCAACAGAATTTATGGATGTATTGCACGAACCAGCACGCTAAAAAATACGATTATGGCAATTCAAACCAGAAATAAACGCAATGTAAATTTCAGTACGGCATCTATGTCGGATCTGGTGTTTTTGCTGTTGATTTTTTTTATGCTTACTTCTACCCTGGTAGCTCCAAACGCCATCAAGCTGTTATTACCCTCAAGCAAAAGCAAGACGATGGCCAAACAAACTGTTACTGTGTATATCGACCAAAACAACCAATATTTTGTTGGCGAAAGCCGTGTGAATGCTGATGATCTGGAACGCAGGCTAGCAGCTGGTATTGGCGGGCAGCAGGAAGCAACAGTTGTATTGAGGTCAGACAAAACCGTGGCCGTGCAATATGTGGTTAATGTGATTGATGCCGTGAACGAAATCAATCAAAAATCGGGGCAAAAGCATAAAGTGATACTTGCAACTTCGGCAAAACAATGAAAATAGTAAAGGACAGGGATCGGAGAAGGGCATTGATTGGGACAATCGTTTTCCACTCACTGCTTTTGATCGCCTTGATTTTTATGGCTCTCACCACCCCACTGCCCTTACCCGGCGAGGAAGGAGTAGAAGTGGATCTGGGTTTTTCTGATCAGGGGATGGGACTGGTGCAGCCTGATGAACCCGTTCAGGAAGCCGCGCCTGTTGTGCCTCCTCCTGCCCAGGAAGTAGTGGAGGAGCTTGTAGAAGAGGAAATCGTGACGGCCGAGAATGAAGAAGTGCCACAGATAGAAGAGATTGTGCAGGAGGAGAAACCGGAGGAAATTATACAAGAACAAGAAGTCGTTGAGCCGGAGCCCGAAACCCAGCCTCAGGAAGAACCAGAGCCGGTAAAGGAAGAACCTAAACCGGTGGTGAACGAGCGCGCTCTTTTCAAAGGCGCAACAGGACAATCGCCACAATCAGAAGGTATTACAGGTCAGCCTGGTGATCAGGGAAGGCCGGATGGCTTGCGTGATGTGAAACGCTACGACGGCCAGGGTGGTAAGGGCGATGGTCCTGCTTACAGCTTAGGCGGAAGGGGTGCTAAATATCTCGAGAAGCCTACCGAACAGTTTAAAGAGCAGGGCGATGTAGTGGTTGACATCTGGGTTGACAAGCAGGGTATTGTCAAACGTGCTCTTGTAAGTCCAAAAGGCACTACCATTATCGATCCCGATTTGAGGTCAATTGCGGTAAGGGCAGCCTTAAAATCAACTTTCAGCGAAGATCTTTCTGCTACAGATTTGCAGAAAGGAACTATCACTTATACTTTCATTATCAGGAGATAATTGAATCAGTGTTTGTTGCAGTTTTTATTGTATTCCTGTATAATGAGTATCTCCAAAATGGTTTAGCAAAAGGCTTATTGATTTTCCTGAAAACCCTTAGTAGCTTTTGATTCATCTGGCTGTTTGGTGAGAATGATTCGTTGAAAATTGAATCGCATTGTTTGGACTGGCGTGTATGGATTTCGTGTATGGAAATGCCTTATGCCAAGGTGTTGTGAATTATTGATAGTGAAAATTGTATTTAGAATTCATCCTTAATAAATCAAATATAGCTTCAAAATGAATAGAAAATTAATCCTATATATTGCAACAAGCCTGGATGGTTACATTGCAAAACCAGGTGATGATCTTAGCTTTTTAAAGCTTGTCGAAAAACAGGGAGAAGATTATGGTTATGGGGAGTTTACCTCAACAATCGATACGATAATTCTTGGCCGAAAAACCTATGAATGGGTGGAGCGGCACATTGGAACCACGCATTATGATAATGGAGAAAGACAGGTGTATGTTATCACAAGAACCGAAAGACCGGCAAAGGGTAATACACAATTTTACAGCGGAAATCTAACTACCCTCATACATAAGCTGAAAGCAGAAAAAGGGAAACATATCTATTGTGATGGCGGTGCCGAAATTGTGAACGAACTTGTAAAAAACGAACTGATTGATGAGTTTATCATCTCTGTGATTCCAGTATTGGTAGGTGATGGAACGAGACTCTTTAAAAGCGGACGGCCAGAGCAACTGTTGAAATTATTAGATGTAAAAACCTTTGACACAGGTCTTGTGCAGCTTCATTACAAGCGCATTAGCAGATGATTTAATTTATTGTTGTCTGGTAAAATTCATATAAAAGCGCTCAATCGTTGGGATAATCAGGGGTTAAGCCCTACATATTAAAAGTTTATATCTTTGGAAAAAAGATATGGATAAAACAATTGGATTTGTTGTTTTATTACTCATTGGATTAAGTTCATGTGTGGTACAGGGGCTTACCAACGATTTTGGCAAACTTGATGAAAGTGAGAAAGCAAAAATTCTTCCCTTTGAGGGATTCTCAGCTGCAAAATCAGGATACATTTTTGAGATTAATGCCAAAGATCTTCGTGAAGAATTGAAACGGCATGAAAAGTCAATGGTTTACTTTTTCTCAAATGGCTGTTCAGCAACTGGTTGTAAGCCATTAGCTGATTATATACACTATGCAAACCAGCATGATTATAGGTTGTTTCTAGTGATGAATGGTTATGCAAATCTTTCCTCAACACTGGATCAAAATGTTGATGCTCCATTGTTTGCCATTGATAGGGAATATTATAATACTCGTTTGAGTTATAAATACTCCAGGTATTTCGAAAATGAACTGATGAGTCTGCCAATCAAAACCAAACAGGATAATTATCGTGGTAATATCTATCTGTTCGAAGGTGACCAGTTGATCAATATTTGGTTGAGTTTGCCTGAAGAATGAAACGCATGATTTTGAATGATTTGCTTCAGAGCGATACAAGTTACGGTTTAAGCATAGCCAGGGCACAACTTTTCGTTGCACCCTGACTAAATCCAGATCATCATTTACTTTATAATCTCCAAACTCCTTTTCACAAAGTCGCTGAGAGCTTTTCCTTTAAGCAGGTTTTTCGAGAGGCGTGCCAGGTCGTAAAGCTGACTGATGGTTTTTTGCTGTTCGGCTTCATCTTTTTCGGGCAGTGAAGCGATGAGCGGGTGATTGGTGTTTACTACCAGTGAATAGGAATCCGGCAGATCGCCTAATCCCATCATGCCTCCGCCACCAACAGCATTCATCTCTTTCATACGCCGCATGAATTCATTTTGGGTGATTACCACCGGTGAATCGGTTTCGCTACGGCTTTCAAAATTTATATCAAACATTTTTTTGTCGATCAACTGCTCAAAAACAGTTTTAAGACTTTCTTTCTGCTTGTCATCGAGTTTTGAAGGAAGTGCATCGTCTTCTTTTACGATCAGCTTGTCGATGGTATTGGAATCCACGCGGGTAAAGCTGCTGTCAGCAAGCTTTTGCTCCATGGTGTTGATGAAATAACTGTCCAAAATCCCATCCATCAACAGCACATCATAGCCTCGTTCTTTAGCGGCTTCAATATAGCTGAATTGCTCATCCATATTATTGGCATACAGATAGATCAGCTTCTTG
>JAQVGO010000106.1 GCA_028696715.1 Bacteroidales bacterium | reverse complement strand
ATCCACACCATGCAGGTTATCGACATAAAAATAATCTCTGAAAATACGCCAGCCGTCTTTGTAGATTTGTTGCCATTCCTGCTGTGGCTCTATTTTCATTTCAAGCTGGTCGAGGTTGATTTTACCTGTGCCGGGTTTTTGTCCGGGAGCTATTTTGGCAATGCCGTAGTCTCCGCCTGAGCGATACAACATTTGTTTGCCATCAGCTGTGGGTGTTGCACTCCAGGCTTTATCCATGATTTCTTCCGTTTTTTGCTCTTCCAGGTTGTAGCGCATAATTTTTCCGTCGCTGCTGTAAAGCAGGCCGCCATCCACAGCGCCCAGAATACGGTAGTTACCGGATGAAACCGGAAGCGCTTCAATACGTCCGTTGATTCCTTCGAAAGCAATACTCACTTTGGCTTCATCTGTTGAAGGTTTTTCCTCTTTTTTCTTGTCTTTTTTACTTTCTTCCTCTTCTTTTTTAGCAGCTTTCACAGGCTCTTCATCCGATTTGGGAGGCATCAGGCGAGTGCCGTCATTTTGTAGTGCAACAGCATAGATGCGTGCTGCTTCGTTGTAAAGGTAATTGAATTCGAAGCTGGAAAACTCCAGGTTGAAGTCGCGATTGGAAACAAAAAAGATAAACTTTCCATCTTTGCTAAAAACTGGCGACCAATCGTTGAACTGATCATCCGTGAGCTGAGTGGCTTCAGCAGATGCGATATTGTAAACCCAAATAGCCGAAAGGTCATTATCAGCTTCTTTGGTATAAGCAATCCATTGCGAATCGGGCGAAAAAGCGTAGGATCGAATCTCATTTCGGGTGGCTTTATCAATGGCTTTTTGCGTGCCGGCAGTCACATCAACCAGCCAAAGTTGCATGCTACGATCAGAATAAACAAGGTATTTACTGTCGGGTGACCATTCGGCTTCGTATTTCCATGCTGATGAGCCATTGGTCAGCTGACGCGGAGTAGCATCGGCTTTGTTTTCGAGCAGGTAGATTTCGTATTCACCTGTGGCATCAGAAAAATAGGCGATGTATTTGCCATCAGGCGACCAGCTGGGATATATTTCGCGTACGCCCTGGGTTTGCGTGAGGTTGATGGTATTGCCATTTTCGGCCGGAACAGAAAAAATATCCCCTCTTGCATCGAAAAGCACCCGCTTTCCACTTGGCGAAATGTTATAACTGTGGATGTCGTCTTTTACGTTTTTGTAATAAGCTTTGAGTTCGGGATTGTCGAAATTGAGGCTGATTTCAATTCTGGAATTCGTATTGTTGGCTAAATCGTAAACATACAGGTAGCCACCATTTTCATAGACTACTTTACCGTTTTTGCCAGAAGGCCACATCACATCAAAATCTTTGAATTGTGTGAGTTGCTCGGTGCTTTTGCTTGCTGTGTTATACCGGTAAAGATTGAGGCGCAGGTCGCGATTGCTGGCAAAGATGATGTCGTTGCCCTGCCATATTGGCCATTGGTCGGCACCTTTGAAATTGGTGATTTGTTCGGAGCTGTTGTTGTTCAGGTCGTAAATCCAAAGATCAGTAGCACGTCCGCCTTTGTAGCGTTTCCAGGTGCGGAATTCGCGATCCACGGGGGTGAAGCAGAGCATATTATCGTTGGGCGAAAGAGCTGCAAAGCCACCATTCATAATAGGCAGTGGTTCTTCGAATCCGCCTTCGATATCAACCAGATAATAGCGGCCATTGCGTTCGCCAAATGGGGTTCGGTTGGCACGGATCAGAATTTTTTTACTATCTGAAGTCCAGCCCAGCACCACATGGTCGAAACCTCCGCGTGGAGGCATCACACCAACGGAATTGTACCAGGTGAGTTGTTTGGCTTCGCCACCTTCGGCTGGCATCATCCAGATTTGTCTGCTTCCGGAATACTCAGCCGAAAACGCAATCCATTGGCCATCGGGCGAGATTTTAGGAAATAATTCGATCCCTTCGTGCGAGGTAAGCTGGCGGGCTTCACCTCCGGCAGCGTTCACCGTCCACAGGTCGCCGGCATATACAAAGGCGATCAGGTTGTTGTTGATGTCGGGATAACGCAGCAATCGCGCATCATCCATGGCTGTAAGGCTTCCCGAAAACAGGAAAAACAGCAATAAGGCTGTTAATTTGTGGGTAAATGATGACATAAATTTGATGGTTTAAGGCTTGTTGATAACAGCTATCAACAAGCAGTATTTGAAGGCGAAAGATACATAAAGTTTCAAAAATTGCATCTAAAAATCAGTATTTGGCTGTTTTGTTCAATTCATTTGCAGAAACCGGCCAAATAACAATGGAATGCTGGTTGCTTTGTTGTACATTTATGCTTCCAAATACACTGCTTATGTCATGGAAAAAACTTGGCGATTATGCATTTTATCTTCTTCTAATGCTCATGATGCTTACTTCATGTTCGTCAGCACAAAAAATTAAGGAAATGAAGCTTGCCGAAAATGTTGATCTGGATCGATATGTTGGTATCTGGTACGAGATCGCCCGTTTTCCGCATAGTTTTGAAGAAGGTTTGGTAGGTGTTACTGCTACTTATACCTTAAAGGAAAATGGCAGGATAGAAGTTATAAATCAGGGCTATAAAGATAGTCTGGATGGTGAACTGAGTCGGGCTGTGGGTAAAGCCAAGGTGGCCAAATCGGGCAATCCGGCGCATCTTAGGGTAAGTTTTTTCTGGATATTTTATGCTGATTACCTCATTTTAGAACTTGATGCCGATTATCAATATGTGCTGATAGGCAGCAGTTCGGATAAATACCTTTGGATTTTGGCCCGCAAGCCACAGCTGGATGATGAAACTTATACCATGCTTGTTGCAAAAGCCCGTGAGCGGGGTTATGATGTGAGTAAACTGGAGCGGGTGCCGCAAAGGGTGGAATAATTATTTTCTTTTATGCAAAAAATCTGTTGTAAATTGGATTGGCGATAAGAGAAATAAGATTATGGTACCTAGGGCCTGCTGAAAAACACCTAACACATTGATATAATTTAAGTTGCCATTTATTGTATTGTGGTTTCCGCAAGGTTTTTATGAGAAATCATCTAAAATCCATGCAGTACAGTGTAATATTTGAATCAATCTACTTCGTTAAAGTTTATTCTGAACTTAAAAATGTTAACAACAATGTGTTGGCTAGCCTGTCGCACGCCATCTTCTGTGTTGCCTGCGACTCGAAGTATATCGATACATCTTCGTCTTGTCGCCTCGAATCTGGCATACGACAGACTTTTTCAGCAGACCCTACCTAAGCTTTTTGATTGCAGACAAAACCCGGAAAAGATAAAGACATCCTAATGAATAGGTTGAGTTTTAAAGTTGATTGAAGCATAGAAAAATAGAGTAAAGAGTAAAATTTGGCCTTTTCAAGGAAATGGATGACTAAAAACCACTATCATCATATTTTTTTAACCATGGTACAAGGGGAAGGAACTTTTTCTTTGATACTTTCGTGGTATCCCTAAACCGGATGGCCGTGTCGAATGCCAATAGTTTGAACAGTAAAGAATCGATTTTGTAGAATACCTTGGTTTAATTATAGCAAAGCTAATGAACTTTGTTACAGTTTTGGGATCAACACACTTCATTCAAATTAAAACAAACTTTATTCACCTTATTTTCGTTTGCGTATGGGCTTGAAATTTTAAGAATATACTGAGCCGAAGCAAAGGAATTTCCCCATCCATTTTTAAATCAGAAAAGTTACCATTGATTTTTAGTTTTTATTTCATTCAATAAAATATTTAAAATCAATACTATAAACGCTGACAAACGGTTACAAACGATTATATCCGTATGTACTCGGTAATCATACGACTCTGCTTATCAGCCCACTGTAATTTTGCCTCATCGTTCTTTCACAACAATCTTTTATTTTTTATTCACTAAACATTTACTCTCATGACAACTTTAAACAACACTGTTCAATTGATCGGCCGCGCAGGCCTCGATCCTGAAATCAAAAATTTTGAAAACAGCCGCAAACGTGCACGTTTTTCGATCGCCATTAATAATTATTACTATAATCAGCATGGCGATCGCGTAGAAAACACCCAATGGCATCAGGTGATTGCCTGGGGCAAAACAGCCGAAGTGGTTGAGAAAATCGTGAAGAAGGGCAGGCAACTTGCAGTGACCGGAAAATTGACAAGTCAAAGCTGGGAAGATCAGGACGGAAACAAGCACCAGAAAACAGAAATCGTGCTTAACAAGATTCAGGCTTTTGGAAAAATGGCCGGATAGGCATACGAATAAATTCCGTTTTTGAATTTTAAACTTTACCCATTCATTAAACACTTGAAAATCATGACAACAATTAACAACAGCATTCAACTCACCGGACGAGCCGGTAACAATCCAACAATCAAAAACCTTGAAAATGCGCGCAAAATGGCACGATTTGCCTTTGCGACCAGCAAAGCAACAACCAATGCAAATGGTGAGCGAATCTCTCAAACCCAATGGCATCAGGTAGTAGCCTGGGGCAAGCTGGCAGATGTAGTTCAGATGCAGGTAAAAAAAGGCAGGCAAGTGGCCATCAGTGGCAGGCTTAGCAGCCGAAACTGGGAAGATCGCAGCGGGCAGATGCGCACCAAAACAGAAATAGTGCTGAACGAAATACACAGTATCAGCTAATTAACAAATCCCATTTTTTGAAATCAAACATTATTCATTCATTAAATACTTGAAAATCATGACAACTTTAAACAACACCGTACAATTGATCGGCCGCGCAGGCTTAGATCCCGAGATCAAAAGCTTTGATAAGGAGCGTAAGATGGCTCGTTTTTCTATCGCCACAAACAGTTATTACTACAATAAAAATGGCGAACGCGTTGATGATACCCAATGGCATCAGGTGGTTGCCTGGGGCAAAACAGCCGAAGTGGTTGAAAAACTCGTAAAGAAAGGCAGAGAAGTCGCTGTTAGCGGCAAGCTAAACAATCGTAGCTGGGAAGACAAGGATGGCAACAAACGCTATATCGTCGAAATCGTGTTAAATGAAATTCACGCTTTTGGCAAAGCAGCTGGTTAAGCAGTTACAAAATTGAACCAACAGAATTCGTATATTTTTTAATTTAAACACTTGATAATCATGACTACAATGAACAACTTCGTACAATTAATCGGCCGGGCAGGTAACGATCCCGAAATCAAAACCTTAGAGAATGATCGCAAAATGGCCCGATTCAGAATGGCCACTTCAACCTATTACACCAATCAAAAAGGTGAGCGTGCTGAGGACACCCAATGGCATCAGCTGGTTGCCTGGGGCAAAACAGCCGAATTGGTTGAAAAGCTGGTAAAAAAAGGAAAGGAAATGGCTGTGAGTGGCAAGCTCAACAACAACAGCTGGGAAGATGCCGAAGGCAATAAACGCTACAGTGTAGATGTAGTGGTAAACGAAATCATGGTGTTTTAGCCCTACAGCATTATGAAAAGCAAAAGCGGCTGATAGTTCACTATCAGCCGCTTTTTTTTTATAGACTTTTTAAAGCGGGTTTGCTGTTACGCTTGTTTTGATTTCAATTTGTAAAGTAAATTGTACGCCGCCTTCGCTCACTGTTCCGCTCATAGCAGTGGTGAATGGGTTGAGCGATTCTAAGATAGCCTGTACATTATCCCACTGATTGTTTGTATTATCCATTACGAGTTCGGTGCCAACAGCCAGCTCTACATCATTGTATGTCCAGATTGCCGAAGTCATACTGCCCGAAGTAACAGATATCTCAGCATTTTCGAGCACAACACTTTTACTGATTTCAGTAATGGTAGCTTTAACTTCTTTTATTTCTATTTCTTTGATTTTGCTGCCATATTCAGCAAAATCGCTGTTTGACAAAGGATCAATTGTTGCTTCAGCATTGAAAGTGGCACTTTTTGATTCGGCCGGAACATCAATATTCAGATCACTCTTAAAATTTGCATCGAATTTTACATCAAGCAATTCTTTTGCTTTTTCGCATCCCGGGCTGAAAATAAACACCGTTGCCAGCAGCAGGATGAGTTTGGTCATTGTTTTCATAATTGTACAATTTTTGGTTTAGTGAATTTGAAGCAAAGGTGCAGTTTTTTTTTCTAAAAAGAATTTTTTTGGAAATGTTTAACACCTTTCAACTGTTTAACGTTTCCAAAACTGAGGTGAGAAAAGTATCAAAACGGTAAAAATCTCAAGCCTGCCCATCAGCATCAAAAAAGAGAGCAACCACTTGGCTGGCCAGGGCATAAAAGCATAATTATCTACCGGACCTACCTGTCCTATTGCCGGACCAATATTACCCAAACTGGATATTGAGGCACCCACCGCAGTTTGAAAATCAAGGCCCATTGCCGAAAGCGCAATCATCCCCAGCGAAAAAATGAGTATATACATCAGGAAAAATGCCATTACTTTATAGATTATATCCTGCGAAACAGATTTTTTGTTGAACCGAACCGGCAAGATCGCATTTGGATGAAAGGCACGTTTTAGTTCCATCCGCGAATTTTTGAGCAGCAGCATTTGCCGTATTATTTTGATGCCCCCACTGGTTGATCCGGCCGAGCCGCCAAGAAACATCAAAACAAAGATCAGCATCCACAGAATGGTGGGCCACATCAGGTAGTTGGCAGTTGCATATCCGGTGGTGGTAAGGATGGAGGCAACGGTAAACAAGGCATCTCTAAAGGCTGCCTCCGGTTGGGTTTTACTGATCAGGAGTAAACCGATCGTAATAAAAAAGCTTATAACACCAATAACAGTCAGGTATCCGCGAAATTCTTCATCTTTAAAAACCCGTGCCAGTTTGCCATGAAGCGCAAAATAATGCAAGGTAAAATTAGTCCCGGCTAAAATCATAAAAATAATAATCACATATTGGCTATAGGCCGAAAACGTTGCGATACTTTCGTTTCTTGTCGAAAATCCACCGGTTGACATAGTGGTGTAGGCATGGTTGATGGCATCAAAGAAATCCATTTCGCCAGCCCAAAGCAATAAAGTCTGGATAAGTGTAAACAACACATAAATACCCCAGAGCCTTTTGGCTGTTGCTGTTATCCTTGGATGTAACTTATCGTACGTTACGCCAGGCATCTCAGCCATAAAAAGTGCCATTCCACCAATGCCTAATACAGGTAAAATCGCCACCGTAAACACGATAATTCCCATCCCGCCAAGCCATTGCGTAAGGCTTCGCCAATAAAGCAGATCCTTGGGCATGGCTTCGATATCGGTGAGAATTGTGGCTCCTGTTGTGGTAAATCCTGAGATGGTTTCGAAAAAAGCATCCGTAAAATTGGGTATCGTACCACTGATATAATATGGCAAAGCTCCAAAAAGCGAGATGAGAATCCAGGTGAAGCTTACAATGATATAACCTTCACGTTTCCCGATATTTTTGGATGACTTTCGGTTGAGCAAAAACATCAATCCGCCCACAAAAATGGTGATCGCTCCGGAAACCGGTATGGCAATGCATTCGAGACTACAATATTTTATCGTAAAGGGAAGTGCGGTAAACATGAATATCCCTTCAACCAGAAGCAGAAAACCTATGATACGGATGATCAGGCTGTAATTGATTTTGCGCAGAAAGCTTTTCATAATTTATTTAGTGAAAAAGCTTTTCAATTTTGTGTATGGCATGTGGAAGTGCAAAAACCACCACTTTATCATTTTCCTCTATCTGAAAATTACCCATGGCGATAAAGCTTTCATCGCCGCGAACTATTCCGCCAATAATAGCCCCTTCGGGTATGTTCAATTTTTTGATTGGCTTACGCGTAACCGCTGATCCCGAACGGGCAATCAGTTCCATCGCATCAGCTTCGATACCACTGAGGCATTTGAGCGAAGTAACCTCAGCTCCCATGGTATAACGTACCATATAACTTGCGGCAATCAGTTTTTTGTTGATAATGGTATCAATACCAATATTTTGCGAGATATCAATGTAATCAATATTTTCGACCAGTGCAATGGTCTTTTTCACACCATAGGTACGTGCTTGCAGACAAGTTAGAATATTGGTTTCGGTATTGTCTGTCACGGCAATAAAGGCATCAATATTCCTGACATCTTCATCTTCAAGAAGTTGAAGGTTTCGGGCATCCCCATTTACAACCAAGGTGTCCTCCAGGTAATCAGTCAGAAAAATGCAGCGTTCTTTGTTTTTTTCGATCAGCTTGATGTTCATTTCCTTTTCGAGTCTTTTGGCTGTGATTCGTCCTACACGACCGCCACCAACCACCATTACATTGTGTATGTCGTGCTGAATTTTGCCTCCCAGATGCAATAGATTTTCGATGGCTTCGGGTTTGGTGATAACATAGGAAAGGTCGTTTTCCAGGAAAACATCATCTCCATAAGGAATAAAAGTCTGCCGGTTGCGATGCACGGCTATTGCTCTGAAATCGAGATGTTTATATTCGTTTGCGATGTCGTTCAGACTTTTATTTAATACGGGAGCACCCTTTTCGAGTTTGATCATAAACAGCTGAAGTTTACCATCCGAAAAGTCAAAGACTTCGGTGGCGGCTGTTTGTTTGAGCAGGGTGATAATTTCCTGGGCAGCAATATCCTCGGGTGATACCAATCCGTCAATTCCCAGTTCCTGATAGATCTTCCAGCTTTCGGCACTCAGGTTTTCCATCGTATTTACACGGGCAATCACTTTTTGTGCACCCAGTTTTTTTGCCAGTATGGCAGTCATCAGGTTGATGTGTTCATCATGCACCACTGAAATCACCAGATCGGCCTTTCGAACATTGGCACGCTGCAGAACGCCTATCGAAGTTGAATCGCCTGTGATAGTCATCAAATCGGTGTGCGATTCGATCATTTTAAGTAAGTCTTCATGCGGATCGACAATGGTGATGTTGTGGTTGCTGTTTACAAGTGCTTCGGCCAGATGCAAGCCCACTTCACCATCACCCGCAATTACGATATTCATTTTAATATAGTTTTGGGCGGTAAAATTATCATTTTATCCCGTCTTATGTCAAATTATCCATGAGATATCATTTTCAACGGTTTAGGAGCAATTATTTCAGGGATTTAAATAGGGTCTGCTGAAAAACACCTAACACATTGATATAATTTAAGTTGCCATTTATTGTATTGTTGTTTCCGCAAGGTTATTATGAGAAATCATCTAAAATCCATGCAGTACAGTGTAATATTTGAACCAAGCTACTTCGTTAAAGCCTATTCTGAACTTAAAAAAGTCAACAA
>JAQVGO010000105.1:5927-9274 GCA_028696715.1 Bacteroidales bacterium | reverse complement strand
TCCAACAATAATCCAGGGCCAGGGCCTCAGGGCATAATGAAAAAAGTTGAAAAGCAAGGTAGCACCAATGGCATTTTTTTCGTCTTTGGCCGATAACATGCGTTGAGCGATATAACCTCCGCCGCCCGGTTCAGCACCCGGATACCATACGCTCCACCATTGCACTGCTAAAGGAATTACCAATAAGGACACAAACATATCCGTATTGCTGAGTTCTGGAATCAGGTTTAATTGTGGTGCGACTGCCGGATGAGCAAAAAGTGTTGCCAGATCACCGGTTTCTTTATTTACGAGGATGATAGCTGCTCCGATCGCGCCTGCCATGGCCAGGCTAAACTGAAAAAAGTCGGTGTACAAAATACTTTTTAAGCCGCCCAAAGCGCTATAAAAAACAACTATAACGGCAGCAATAATCAGGGTTTGGCTGGCTGACCAACCCAGCATTACTCCGCTTATTTTAATCAAGGCAATAGAAACGGATGCAATCACCATAATATTGAAGAATGCACCCAAATAAATTGCCCTGAAACCTCGCAGAAAGGCTGCCATTTTTCCGCTGTACCGAATTTCATAAAACTCCAGGTCGGTCAATACTTTTGATCTGTTCCAGAGTTTTGCATACACAAAAACTGTTAACATTCCTGTGAATAAAAATGCCCACCAAAGCCAGTTGCCTGCCACGCCGTTTTGCCTGACAATATCTGTTACAAGATTTGGCGTATCGCACGAAAAGGTGGTTGCTACCATGCTCACGCCCAGCAGCCACCAAGGCATATTGCGTCCGGAAAGGAAAAACTCATTATATCCCTTGCCTGCATTGCGCGAAGCCCATATCCCGATGCTAATCAACAAAACGAAGAAAACGCCTACAATGGTCCAGTCGAGTGTGTTCAGATTCATGTTTTTGGATGTTTATTAGTTTTTCATACCGAGCCATTGCCGGAGAGTATTGTAAACTTTTTGTTGGGTTGTGTCGTCAAAATGCCTGATTCTGGTGGCATGTGAACCTTTTTGCTTTACTAATTTTAATGCATCAGTTTTCTCAGAAGGCAATACAGCCGTGGACGACCAGGCATCATAGCCACCATAGACATAAATAATCTGATTGCCTGATTTTTGCAGAAAACGATTGACCTTTTTGTTTAATCCCTTTTTAAACCGAGCTTTAGTACCAGCAGGAAGTCCGTGTTTGAAATCAGGTTTTTTCTGATAATGAATGAGTTTGCCAAAAGGTTTTGTGTCATAGGTGTAAAATCCCATTTCGGTAAGTGCCTGATAAAAAAATGCCTGCATACCTTCGAGACTTTGATCTGCAAAAAAATCATATCCGGTAGCTGCTATCCAGGCTTGAAAAATTTCATCATTCGAAACAGTTGTATCCGGAAAATTTTCGCAGGTGTATGGATACCATTGCCAGTAAGCAAAGCTGGTTTCAAGTACGTTCAATTCAAAAGCACGATCAATACCGCCGGCCCGCTCAAAAGTAAAACCTCTTTTTGAAGTGGAATCTTCGAATTGATTTCGGAAAAGATCACGATTATTCAATAGTTTAAATTGCAAATCCAGTAGTTTCTTTCTGCATTCAGCTGTTCCCACAGTGTCCAGGAAATGCTGAACCCTGGGGTCGGCCTCTGAAAAATTGAGTGGAGCCACATAGGCAACAGTAGCTGCAACATCCTTGGGATAGAAATAGCGATAGTAAAGACTCGTTTGTCCGCCTTTGCTAATTCCAGTTGCCAGCCAGGCTGATTGATAAATATTTTTGAGTTTGGTGGTAATAGTATGTAAATCATGCGTGGCATTTTCAAGCGTTAAAGCTTTCCAATCCTTGTTTTCAGGCATGCTTGCGCTAAAAAACCTGTGTTCAACCACCAATAAATTTGCATCCAGATTTTTCGCTATTTCTTCTTCATAGAATGGGTACAAAGCATAATCAGCATTGTAACCTTCCGTGACTAACACCATAGGTTTATTGATGTCGGAATGGCGTAAAATAATCCTCTGCAGGAAGCTGCCTTTTTCTGGTTTTTTAGGATCAACAGGCTGTTTTAAAAAGAAAACAAAGGCTTCAGCATAACGCTTGTTTTGGATTTGTAAGGTGTCAATCTTTTCAAAACCTAATTCAAGCAGTTTTTCTTTTAGGGGTTGTGCATTTAATTCAAGGTTGAATGCCAGAAGCAGCAACAGGACAAAAAGTCCATTAAAAACTTTTCGGGCCATGTGTTTTGGTTTTTTGGTGCAAGTTAGCGGATTCTGTTGTAATTACTAAGAACTCATAAGTTTTTGCAAAAAAAATGCATGAATTTTGAAAAGAAAAAGCCGGCCATTGAAAAACAGCCGGCTTTAGTATTAACCAATTTAAAATTATTCGTATTTAAATCCTGTTATTTAGCGGTTTAAAACAATTTTTGTAGTATAATTTTGATTTTTTGTCTGCAGGTTTAGCATATACAATCCTGCAGGAATCGTGCTTTTCGGAGTCCAGCGAATGGTATTATCTCCGGCATTGAACTCACGTTCAGAAACAGTTGCAATCACCTGACCTCTAAGATCATAAAGCTTAATGCTAATCATTTCTTTTTCTGTCAGGCTGAAACGAATGGCGGTTTCGTTTTGAACCGGATTAGGTGATATCCGCAGACTTCCTTTAGTCTGATTTTCTGCTAATCCAACATGCATACCGGTTTCGAAAAAAGTTGAAAATGATTCGGTTGTTGCACCAAGAATATTTTCAACAGGAGATAGTGTCAGGGTGTACCAAGTGTAGCTGTCAAGTAAGCCTTCGGGTGATACAACGATTTGTGTTTTCTCATCGTTAATTGTTGCTGTAAACGGGAAATCATCACCTTCAGTTTCTTCCAGTGTAATAAGTGTAGTAACATTTTCGGTAGTAATTTCTTCACCACCAACCATATAGATTGGTTCAGATAGGGTTATTGTTATATCAGTATGTGTTTCAATTCCGATTGACTCTTTGATCGGGTCAAATTCGGCGATTATTAGTGCTGGTGATGATTGCAAAATACCTTTATTAGCATTATCCTGAACAAAAACCACAACCATCAGATCATCCATTTCCTCAACATTTGTCGAAGACATATCATGGCTATAAGATAGCGTTGTAATCTCATGCGCAGGCAGGTCCATAGTGGTTCCGTTCGCATTTGGCAGCATCTTCATCATCACATGATGGAATTCTGTTTCGCCATTAGTGGCAACATTTCCGGTGGTAAGTTTTTCAATTACAACCATATGAACAGTAACATTAAACAAGTCAAGGTAGGGTAAGATTTGGGCTTCAACGTTAATCTCGTTGCCGTCAATGATATGGCTGGCTTCAATAGACA
>JAQVGO010000105.1:0-5827 GCA_028696715.1 Bacteroidales bacterium | reverse complement strand
TTCATTATTTTACCACTAATTTCCTGTTCTCCCGTAAAATATGCTGGCAGATCAAGACTTTGCATGCCGGCATCCAGCTCTTGACGAATGAATAGTTTAATATCGTCAATATACCAGTAGTCAACATTGTAGAGGTTTCCAGTGATGAAAATCGAGAATTGAAAATTGTCTTCACCAACATCTGTTAGGACAACTGTTTGGAGTGCAGGTCCCATATTGCCGGTTGGCGAAACCTGCCAGGCTACCTGCCATTCACCACCGTCAATTCTTGTGGCCAAACCAATTGTAGTACCATTAGCATAAAAGTCGTAATAATGCCTGAAGTTGAGTGTTACTTCATCATAACCAGTCAAATCAATACTTGGCGATACAATACGTGATGTGCTATTAGTTTGTATATAAGTAAACTTGGCTTCAGGTGCCGAGCCACCGGCATTGTCTGTGGAGCTGCGAGACCACTGATTTGGAAAGCCATCAATGGTGAAACCGTTAGGTGGAAAAACGTTACTGGAGAAATCTTCATAGAGAAAAGTCTGAGCAAAGCTCAACTGCACTATGAGAAGTGTTGTTAAAAGGGTAAATAAATTTTTCATGGGCATTTTGGTTTTTTGTGATTATGTGATTAATTGAATTATTAAGCAGATCGCAGGCGTTTGGCCTGATCAGCATATTGATTAATGTAAAACAACTGCTTTTGCAGAGACTGCCTTGCGCGATTGAGTTGCGATTTTGAAGTATTAATTGAAATATGAAGTATTTCACTGATTTCCTTATGTGTGTATCCTTCGATAGAGTTAAGGCTAAAAACAGTTCGATATCCGGTTGGTAGTTTTTTTACCAGACTTAATATTTCATCCTGAACCATTCCAGAAAACACATGTTGCTCACTCACAACAGCCTCAGGCTGATAATTGAGTTCTGTTTCGTTTTGATAGATTCGTTTTCTTTTATAAAAATTGAGCGCTGTTGTAATCATTATCCTTCTAATCCAGCCCTCAAACGATCCGTTAAACTGAAAATCCGACAGGTATCGGAATACTTTTACAAAACCATCCTGCATGATATCTTCAGCATCGCAGTAAGTTTTTGCATAGCGTTGGCAAACCGGCATCATGCGTGAGGCAAACAAATTATATAGCTCAGTCTGAGCTTTGTTGTCCTTCTTCAGGCATTGTTGTATGAGTTGTTGCTCGCTCATTAAGTTTATTTACAAGAGTGATTTAAAGTTTAGTCAAGAAAATTTCAATTTCTTTCAACTTACTTTTTACTTTTGGGTAAATTGATTTCGAATCTTATTTGTAAATGCAAACGCGATTCATCATTACAAGCCAACGAATGTAAAACCTTATAAGGCTTAAAGGTGTAAATTTACTACTACAAAACCACTACTTATACTGGGAATAGAACTTGTTTTGTGTAGAGATATTTCTATAAAAAATATCATAAAACTCAGAAAAACAAAGCTATATAAAATTAGGTAATTCTACAATATGACAGAAAGCAGAATTCATTATAGTTTAACATTGTTGTCCGATATAATTCACCTAAAACATTCAATCGTTGGAATAATGCCAGCCCGTACGCACAGGACGGCATTGTAATTTTACCGGACAATAGTCATAAATTAAAGCAACAAAGCTGAAAGAAAGAAGGGGATCAAAACTCTTGTAAAAATTCTATAATGCTTTGGTTTTGATCTAGTTTTAGTTTTTTTCTTAAGCGATAGCGTCCCATCTCAACAGCACGAATGCTGGTGTTGTTAAGAGCTGCAATTTCTTTTGAAGAAAGATTTAAACGTAACATGGTGCAAAGTCTTTCTTCGTTTTTGGTTAGATCAGGGAAGCGCTGCTTGAGTTTTTTCACAAAACCCAGATTGGTTTGGTTGACTGTTTTTTGAAATTCGTCCAACTCTTTTTGAATCTGGAGGTTTTGTTGCACATTTATCAGGAGCTCTTTGATTCTGGATTCACGGTCTTTGTCATGGCTGTGACGAAGATTTTTAAGCTCATTCTTTAACTCGTGCAAAAACTTGTTTTTCTCACCCAGATGCAAGGCAAAATTAGTTAGCTCATTCGATTTGCTTTTAAGCTCTGCCTGCATGATTTCTTCTCTGGCCTTGTTAAGACTTTCCTTTTGTGAGAGCAGAAGTTTATTTTTCCTGTTTCGGTTTTGTAGTTTTCCATAAGCCAAAACACCAACAATCAGTAGAAGTAAAATTGAAAGCAGCAGTAGCAACTGGCGCGAATCATTTAGTTTTTGTTCGCGTTGCAACAAGGCGATTTCATTGTCTTTCAGTGCCAATTCTTTTTCTTTCAGATCGAGTGCAAAGCGGGTTTGGATTTCGTCCAGTTGTTCCGATTTCTTGATGTTGAACAATGAATCTTTAAAATGCGAGTGTTGCTTGTAATAATCTAAAGCCTGTGAAATATTGCCTTTGCCTTCGTTGGCCATTGCCAAACCAGCAGTTGCATCGCGCAATCCTTCAAGATCAGAGGTTTCTTTTGCAATTTCAAGTATTTCGTTAAAGGCAAGGATAGCCTTTTCAAACTCGCCTGATTGATTGAGGTGATCACCTGAGGCGCGAAGCGAGGCAATTAAACCAGCTTTGTTAGCTATCTGTCGATTGATTTGAATACTTCTTTCAAAATAATCGTTAGCAAGTGTATTATTTCCTTTCCCAGCATAGATCAGCCCGATATTGCTCAGGTTGATGGCAAGATTTGTTTGATGGTTGTGTTTTTCATTAATTTCAACAGCCTGATTGTAGTATTCTAAAGCCAAATCATCCTGATGCTCAAGTCGGTATATTTCGCCAATATTGTTCAGTGATGCAGCAATGTCTTTCGGGTTGCCTAACTTTTGCCTTGTTTTAAGTGATTCATTAAAGTAATGTAGTGCTGTTTTGTAATCTGCCTGGTAATAAAAAATCCCACCGATTGAGTTCAGTGCTGTTGCCTGCTCTTCCTCGGCTTTACTGTTTCTGGCATATTCCAATGCTTTGGTGAAGTAATGAAGCCCCTGATCGTAATCGAAGTGGTTGGTGATATAGATCCAGCCCAGCTTATTGTATAGTCGAGCCAGCTCCGGCTCATCTTCAAGCTTTTGATAGTGCTTGATGCTGATCAGGTAATAATTAATTGTGGGTTGATAGTTATGCTGAATTTCAAAGAGCTCACCCATCACCTTATTCGAAATGGCACAGGCCTTAACGCTTTGAATCTGGTTGGCTAGTGCTAGTGCTTTTTTGCTGTAATACAATGCTTTTTCAGGAAAGGCTTCGCTATAATGCAGGGCCAGTGCATTTAAGGTTTGCACTTTTTCCAAATTGTCCTCAAGCATTACAAGCCTGGCAATTAAACTATCCGACACATAGATTTGACCCTCAGCAGGTAAAGGATTCACCCAAAAAAGTAAAAGCCCCGTAATTACAAATATTTTTATTTGACGAAATACGGAGTACAAGAATTCGCCGGTCGGGTATAAATGGCTCACGGTTTTTTATTCATAAGGATCCGTTGTCGGAATCACGTAAAACTCACCCGTTCGCGGATCTTTGTAAAACTTGCTGTAACCATTTATACTTTCGAGGTTTGCATCAACGCTGCCCTTGATAAAAACAGTGTTAACAACATCCACCTCGCCTTTCACATTTACAGCTTCCTCAGCATAAATTGCCATAGGGTTGAGGCGGGGAATGATACCTGCATTTTGAAGGACAATTACCCAAATTCCAACGGTGATAAGGATTAGTAAACTTTTGATGAAGGAATAATGTTGTTCCATATTTTTAATGCTTAAAGAATGATTAAGTCCAGTTGTCTGCCATATTACGGACAAAAATACATGTTTTTTGGGCAGGAAAATATACCCTGATTACTGTAGGTTAGCAGCGCATTATTTATTTTCCTGCAAAAAAAATAGCAGCTCTTTGGGAACTGCTATTCTTTCTGGAAATTAATTCATTTTTAAAACCAACCAGCCACTGGAATTCTGAACGGCCATGGAATGGATACAAGTATCAGTATGAGGCTGATGAAGTAATAATAAAATGCTTTCTTAGCTCCGCCCGGAAGTGCAAATAATGCCTTGGATTTGCTGTAACCGATAGTTAAAATGATTATTGCAATGAGCATCAAACTAATATGTTCCACTAAATAAAATCTGAGGATGCTGTCTTTCATCGCGGCGGCATCAAAGATAACCTTAGGACTAATAAAATATAAAGCCAAACCAAGCAGCAATTGGATATGAGCTAATATCAAGGTATAAAGACTGATCTTTTTCACATTAATATCAGCTTTACCAAAAGCTTTTCGGCCTAATTGTACCAGGGCTGCAATAAACATGAAAAGTAGCAGCCACCTTAAACCTGAATGACTTTTGAGGAGTATGTTGTAAAGCATAGAAGTTGGGTTATTGAAATTTCATAAACCTTTTAAACAAGGTTTTATTAAGAGTGTTCAATCACCAGTTGAATTATGTGGTAAAATATCGGACAGCGGATGTTTTAAAACTGACATAAACTTCAGATTCAACAGTCAGAGCCAGCCTTTCGAACGAATACTCCGTAATGTAGGCAATAAGGTTAATTCCGCAATCTATCTCAATTTCGAAACCATAAGAGGTCATTTGGAATTGTTTTACATGGCCTTTCAAATTATTTTGGGCACTCGTATGGGGCATATCTTTACTTAGAATAATTTGATTTTCGTCAATCACCAATTTACCTAAGCCGGCGTCCAATTCACTTTGGGTGAAAAGTAAAACTCCATGCACCAATACTTTTCGCAAGCCATTTGCTGTTTCTGGAAGTAATTCAGCTTCAAAAAAGTTTTTGAGCCCTGATAACTCAGCTGCAAAAGTGGAAGCCGGATTTCGGAAAACATCCTGCGGACTGCCCCACTGTATCAGTTTGCCCGATTGCATGATACCGATGGTTTTGGCCATTCTTAAAGCTTCTTCATAATCATGGGTTACATGCAAAATGGTTGTCCCCTTATTATTTAACTCTTTAAGTAATTTCCTTAAATCATAGCGCAGCAGCACGTCCAGACTCGAAAGGGGTTCATCAAGTAGTAACAGCGATGGCTCTGCAGCAAGTGCTCTGGCAAGCATAACGCGCTGTGCTTCACCGCCAGAAAGCTGGCCGGGCTTGCGATTCAACAAATGTGTTAATTGGAATTGATGTGCCAGCTCCTCAACTTTGTTATTTATCTTTTTCCTGCCAATCTTGTTGATTTGTAGGGCAAAAGCCATGTTGGATTTTACCGAAAGATGCGGGAAAAGTACGGGCTTTTGAAAAACCATCGAAGTGCCGCGTTGCTGGATCGGGAGCTTTGATACGTTTTTGCCTGCCAGCCATATTTCGCCCTGGTCAGCCCTTTGAAAACCGCATATTAATTCGAGTAACAGGGTTTTACCTGATCCGCTGGGGCCCAGCAAAACACAATAATCGCCTTGCTGAATCTTTAAATCAATGGCTTTCAGCTCGAAACTACCTAGTTTTTTGTGTAAGTCTTTAATTTCGAGCATCGGATTGTCGTTTAGCCAGTAACCTCAAACTGATAAAAACGATCAGGCTGATGAGCACAAAAAGTGCAGCAATGCCTTGCGCAGACTTTAAGCCGAAAGCATTGAAGCGATCGAAAATCATCACCGGAGTTACCATGGGGTGATAGGCAATAATTACGATGGCACCAAATTCGCTCATGGCCCTGCCAAACATCATCACATAACCGCTTAAAATTCCTTTGGCAGCCATGGGCAGGCTAACCAGATAAAAAGTCTGCCACTGACTGGCTCCCAGATTTAAAGCTGCTTTTTCGTA
>JAQVGO010000016.1:32093-38415 GCA_028696715.1 Bacteroidales bacterium | reverse complement strand
CATCATCTGTATCTTCAAATTTCCATGAAGTGATCCCTGATTTAAATTTGGTTTCAAATTCAGTGGCCACATCAGCTTCGCGGTGATCCCAGGGAGTGGGATATTCGCTGGTTTGAAATACAAATTCGTTGTTTTGCGAAACCGAAACGCCAGGAAATGCATTAATAAAGAGCGGGTGCATCAAAACCTGTTTGGTTTCAAAGTCGTCGAGACCCAACACCGCAATACGCGAGTTGGCTCCATCTGAATAGAACAAATACTTTCCATTGTACTTTCCGTCTGTTTCGCTGAGTGCCGGAAACCGCATGTCACCATACTTTAATAAGGTGTTGTCGAGCGATCCCTTTTTGATCACAAGTGTACTTTCGTCATCGAATCCATAGCCTTGCCATGGTTCTGGTGAAAACACACCCACATACTTGTAAATGCGCATCGAAGGCAAACCATAAACGATCATGGTTCCGGAATTACCCGATCCAACGAAAGCAAAGTACTCATCGCGCCCTCCGCGAGGCATAAATGTTTTGGTAGCGGCCAAAACATCCTCGTCATTAAGCCTACGTTCCTTTTTAACGTCTGCCAGTGTTTGCTGTGCCATAGCATCAGACATCACCACACACGTCAGCAACAGGCTAACAAGCGCTACTGTTAAAGCTTTAAAAAAATGCTTCATGATTTTGGTTTTTGATTAAAAAAAGTGATTTTTTTACCCATTTGTTTCGAAATTAATCTCCAAATCTTTCAATTTGTTTTGTTATTTCTTGAACAAAAGTAACTTGCCACTAACTGGATAAAAAATATTAGATGTTTTAAAACCGGAATTAAAACACATTTCCACGTTTTTGAACAGAAATTGTATCGGTCTGATTCAGGAAAATAGGAATTTCATTACCTATTTTCTAATTTTTATATATTGATTTTTAAGGTTTTAACATGAATATTTATCTGACCATTGTTTTAAAACAAGAATTATTTCATATATTTGTTAGCGATTCAGCAAAGTGAAACAAACCAAAATTTAAAAAGTGCTGGGAAACTTCTTTGTTCCACTTCTGAGAGTAATTTTTAAAGCCTGACTGAAGTATGGAAGTAGTAAATCATTCGCTTTGGCTAATGTTGAGCTATCAATCTGTTGGCTTCTTTTTTTACATGCTTTTCCTTTATTTTCAGGAGAAAAATGTAACAAAGTTGCTTTTCGGGCTGTTTATGCTTGCACTCGGATTGACAGGATTTCTGGTCCATATACACCTTTATGAGCATACTCCTACCTTATTCATTTTATTTCCGCTGGCTTTTGTGATTGGCTTAACGCTCATCCCGTTTTTCTACCTTCACCACAAATCGCTTCTTATTCGGGATTTTAAGCTTCAAAGTATTGATTTCAAGCATTTTGTGCCTGCAATCGTAATGTTTATTCTGCTCACACCTTTTTGGGTTTTGATCACAACAAATCATGTGGAATATCTGGATTCCGTTTATGGCTTGTTTTTATTGAAAAACTTCCCGGGAAGGCAAACCTGGCTGATCGAGATTCTCATCAAATCGTTGATTGGAATGCAACTGTTTGTCTATCTGATTTATACATTGAAACAATACAAGAGTTTTTACAAACAGATTCCACAAAACGTATGTGCCGACACAAAAATTTACCTGAATGGCATCCAGATATTTGCATTGAGTTTTTTAATCTTAATGGTTTTGTTGTTGAGTCATAATTTTATCCATGAATCAGGTCAAAATCTAAGTAGTACCTTATTTGTTTCTGCTTTGCTCATACTGAATATCGGTCTGGCCTATTTTGGTGTCAGGTTCGAAGATAATTTCCTGCACAATTTCCAGCAGTTTCAAAATACTGAAACTCAGCGGGAACAAACTGAAAAAGTAATTGAGAATCAGAAACCAGAAGAACAAATAATGCATCAGGAGGAAGGGCATCAAAACGAAAAATATAAAGCCTCATGCCTGTGCGAAACCCTGAAAGAAGAATTACTGGCCTCGCTGCTGATGCTGATGAAAGAAAAAGAACCTTTTACTGACGCCAAACTCAAAATTGATGATGTGGCAGAAATGCTCAATACCAACACAAAATATTTGTCGCAACTGATCAACGAAAAATTCGGCAAAAACTTCCATGCGTTTTTAAACGATTATCGCTGTGCCAAGGTGATAAAACTATTCCACAATTCTGATTACGAAGATTATAGCATTGAGGGCATTGCGTCCACATGCGGTTTCAACAGCAGATCAACATTTGTTGCATCTTTTAAGAAATTCTCTGGAAAACTCCCCTCAGAATACCGCAGCTATTTGCATTCAAAAAGCCAGAAAAGCAGGTAAACAAGCATTTACCAGCTGCCGCCAGCTCCTCCTCCACCAAAACTTCCTCCGCCAAAGCCGCCAAAGCTACTGCCTGACGAACCTCCACCAGAGAAACTCTGCCAACTGCCACCATGCGACCGTCCTGCCTGACTGGCCAAAAACAAAGCCGCCCAAAAGGGCAAATTACTTTTGCTGCCGATATGGTTGGATGAACGGCTGGCTTTAAGCACATAAAATATGATCAGGAAAACTAAAATGGGAACAAACCATGCAGCATCAGGCGATTGATCATAATCATCAGCAGTAAATTCGCCGGAAGCCAAGCCAAACATCACATCCGTTGCACGCCAGATACCATCAAAATACCGGTCATTCTTAAACTCAGGTATCATCTCATTATTCACGATCCGCCTGGCCAGCGCATCAGGAATCACTGCCTCCAGGCCATATCCTGTGGCAATAAATGCCTGCCCGCGACTGCTTTTGGTTTTTGGCTTTATCAATATTACTGCTCCATTATTATGCTGTTGCTGCCCAACGCCCCATTGCTGACCCAGCCTGAAAGCATAATCAGCCGGATCATAGCCTCCCAGTTCGTTCACCAAAACCACGAGAATTTGAGTGGAAGTTGTATCGTTGTAATTAACCAGCTTTTGTTCCAGGGCATATATTTCCTCTTCGGATAAGGTGCCTGTGAAATCATTAACCAGCCTGGGTGGTTCAGGCATGGCTGGTATTTGAGCAATGCCATCAGCATTGAATAAAATAAACTGCAAAAACAGTACGACAAAGGCTAATAAAAGGTTCTTCTTCATCTATCCAAACGAAATTTCATCACTTAATTCATTGATATCATCACGTTGATAAGGGAAATGCTTTTTAAGTTTCTGACCGGTTCGTGCAATACCATTTTCAAGGCCTGTAACAAAATCACCCAGCTTGAAATGCTCTGCCATCAATGCTTTGATATCTTCCCAAAAATTCTCCTCTACCTCTTTGTTTATTCCAACATCGCCGACTATGGCAAATTTATGATCTTTAACTGCCAGGTAAAAAAGCACTCCATTCCGTTGTTCGGTCTGGTTTATCTTAAGGTATTCAAATAAATAAGCTGCCCTGTCGAGCACTTCACCTTTACAGTGATTTTCGATATGCACCCTTATCTCACCCGAAGAGTCCAATTCCGCTTTTAGGATAGCTGTCCGAATCCGGGCTTTGTCTTCCTGTGTGAAAAAATTCTGTGCATTAGGCATGATAAGAAATATTTAAAACTCAACTTTAGGTACTGTATCGGCTCCTTGTGCGGCTTCGAAATAAGGTTTTTCTTCAAAACCAAACATCCCTGCCAGCAAGGTTTGAGGAAAGGATTTTATGTAAGTGTTGTAGGTCCTCGTAGTTTCGTTAAACTTCATTCGTTCAACCGTAATACGGTTTTCTGTTCCTTCGAGTTGTGACTGCAACTCCAGAAAATTCTGATTTGACTTGAGCTCAGGATACCTTTCCACTACAACCATCAAACGTGATAGTGCTCCGGATAATCCTTCCTGTGCTTTTTGGAAAGCCTGTAAATTGGCTTCAGTCAGATTATCAGCATTCACATTTACCGAGGTAGCTTTGGCACGGGCTTCCACAACTCCAGTTAACACTTCCTGTTCCTGAGTAGCAAAACCTTTTACGGTATTCACCAGATTTGGAATCAGATCGGCACGACGCTGATAAACATTCTCTACCTGCGCCCATTGTGCATCAACTTGTTCGCTATTCATCACCATAGTGTTGTAGGTACTCTTAAAAAAGCTGTAAAATACCAGCACCACGACAACGATAACAGCGATAACGATGAGTGTCTTTTTCATAGGTTGTAATTGTTTTAGAATTCACAAAGGTCGTAAAAATGTTGATAAATTGAAGTTTTTCCCCATTATTTATTTTTTTCATTTCATACACAGCCACTTAACAATACTTATCAACAGACAATCAATACCCGTAATAAACAAAGGAATGCAATAGTATTTTTGTAATTTTGCAGACAGAAACATTCTAAATAACAAAAATTCGTATCAAATGAAATATGATGTGATCGTTATAGGCAGTGGCCCGGGAGGTTATGTTGCTGCCATCAGAGCTTCTCAATTAGGAAAAAAAGTAGCCGTAGTCGAAAAAGAAGAAATTGGCGGTATCTGTCTCAACTGGGGCTGTATCCCTACCAAAGCCCTGCTAAAAAGTGCTCAGGTTTTCAATTATATGAAACATGCTGCGGATTATGGCATTTTGCTCGAAAGCGAGCCAAAGCCCGACTTCGAAAGCATTGTAAAACGTAGTCGGGGCGTAGCCGATGGCATGAGCAAAGGTGTGCAGTTTCTGTTCAAAAAAAATAAGATTGAACTGATCAAAGGATTTGGCAAATTGGTCAAGGGCAAAAAAGTGAGTGTTACTGATAGCGACAACAAGGAAACCGTTTACGAAGCCGATCATATCATAATAGCTACCGGTGCCCGTTCGCGCGAATTACCAAATCTACCCATTGATGGTAAAAAAATTATTGGTTACCGCCAGGCAATGGTATTACCAAAATTACCAAAATCGATGGTAGTTGTTGGCTCCGGCGCGATTGGATCAGAGTTTGCCTTCTTTTACAACAGCATGGGTGTTGAGGTTACACTTGTTGAGTTCATGCCCAATATCTTGCCTATTGAAGATGAAGAAGTTTCAAAGCAACTGGAGCGTTCTTTCAAAAAAGCGAAGATGAAGGTGATGACCAATTCATCTGTTGAAAAAGTTGACACTTCAGGTAAAATATGCAAGGTTACCATCAAAACCAAAAAAGGCGAGGAAGTTGTTGATGCCGAGATCGTACTTTCTGCAGTTGGCATTGCAACAAACCTTGAAGGTATCGGACTTGAGGATGTTGGTGTAAAATCCGAAAAAGGCAAAGTGGTAGTTGATGAATACTATCGCACCAATATTGAAGGCGTTTATGCTATTGGCGACATCGTTCACGGCCCGGCCTTAGCTCATACAGCCTCACACGAAGGCATCACCTGCGCAGAATCCATTGCCGGCCTTAATCCCGAACCTGTTGATTATGGCAATATCCCGTCCTGTACCTACACCAATCCGGAAGTTGCTTCGGTAGGTTTAACCGAAAAACAAGCCAAAGAAGCCGGATACGAAATCAAAGTGGGCAAATTCCCTTATTCAGTTTCAGGCAAAGCCAATGCCGCCGGTAATAAGGATGGTTTTGTCAAAGTGATTTTTGATGCCAAATACGGCGAATGGCTTGGCTGTCATATGATTGGCGACAACGTAACAGAAATGATTGCCGAAGCGGTTGCAGCCCGTAAATTGGAAACTACAGGCCACGAAATCATTAAAACTGTACATCCGCATCCCACCATGTCAGAAGCTATCATGGAAGCTACTGCGGCTGCTTACGGCGAAGTGATTCATTTGTGAGGTGTCTATAGGTTTGCAAATCTGGCTTTTATGTTAATGTTTTTAAAAAAATTAGCATAAATGCTGGCAATGAATGAATCAGGATTTGAACACAAAGTTAACCTTGCCGTTGAATTTTTGTTCGAAAATGCTAAAACATGCATAATGTCTTTTATTATTTAATGTCTAAACGCTATGGCTACGCATAAAGAGCTTGAAATATGGCAAATGTCTATCGATTTTGTTGTTGGGATTTATAATATCACAAAAAGCTTTCCTGATGAAGAAAAATACGGACTAACTAGTCAGATGCGTCGTTCGGCTGTTTCAATTTCTTCCAATATTGCAGAAGGATCTGCAAGAAACAGCAAACAACAATTCCTTCAATTTCTCAATATAGCCTTAGGTTCGCTTTCAGAATTGGAAACTCAACTCATAATCGCTGAAAGATTGAATTATTTGCAATCAAAGCAACCAATTGAGTCTTTAACAGTGATAAGATCAAAACTTATAAAATTGATAAAATACTTAAAAACACTCAATTAAACCCATTAACCCTTTAACCCAT
>JAQVGO010000016.1:0-31993 GCA_028696715.1 Bacteroidales bacterium | reverse complement strand
CATCAACCCACAAACCATGGAAATCATCAACACCAAAATTCCTGACTTACTCATCGTAAAACCGCTTGTTTTTGAAGATCAGCGCGGCTATTTTTTTGAATCCTATAACAAAGAGAAGTTTCTTCAGCAGGGAATCGACCAGAATTTTGTTCAGGACAATGAATCAAAATCGATGAAAGGTGTCTTGCGGGGTTTGCATTTTCAGGCTCCGCCCTTTGCACAGGGAAAACTGGTCAGGGTGATGAAAGGTGCTGTGTTGGACGTTGCTGTTGACATCCGGCAAAACTCACCAACTTACGGCCAATGGGCTTCTACCGAGCTAACCGAATCCAACAAATGGATGTATTGGGTTCCGCCGGGTTTTGCTCACGGATTTGTTACACTCGAAGACCATACTGTTTTCTTTTATAAATGCACCAATGTTTACAACAAAGCTTCAGAAGGAAGCATCCGCTGGAACGATCCCGACCTGAATATTGACTGGGGCATCAACAATCCCATTTTATCAGAAAAAGACATGCACAGTCCATTATTCAAAGATTTCATCAGCCCGTTCAAATAATTGATCAGCTGACGAATGAACAGGACCTCCAGGCGGGTGTTTATTTACAGACAAAACCCTGCATTATGCTACGTAATCTGTTTTTGGCTCTCTTATTTGTTCTCTTAGCCGGCACCTCAGGCTGGCTGTTCTTTTATCTGGCTTCTCCTCCAACAAGTCAATCCGGTCTCGGAGTACTCGAAAGTGACCAAAATTACCGTATTGTCAGTTTCGACCTGCCTGATGAGGTTTATTTTGCTGGTGAACGCATTCCGGTTGAACTCTTTATGACACGCGAAAGCCTTGAGCGCGAGTTGATTGTAAACACCTATTGGCACAGCTCAACACTATTGTTGCTAAAGCGGGCCAACCGCTGGTTTCCGGTGATTGAACCCATACTGGAACAATATGGTATTCCGGACGATATTAAATACCTCAGCATGATCGAAAGTGGCCTCACCAATGCCCAATCACCTGCCGGTGCCGTAGGCTTTTGGCAGTTTTTGAAAGGCACAGCCAAAGATTACGACCTGGAGATAAACAATGATGTTGATATGCGCTATCATGTTGAGTTTTCAACAGCTGCGGCCTGTCGCTACCTGCTCGAATCATACCAAAAATATGGTAGCTGGTCCTTGGTGGCGGCATCATACAATGCCGGAAAACGGAGGATAGATGGTTTTTTGAGTGATCAAAAAGCCGGGTCGTATTTTGATTTGCTCATGGCCGAAGAAACCGAACGCTACCTCTTTAGAATGATCGCAATAAAAATGATTCTTGAAAACCCAGGCAAATATGGTTTTTTCCCGGAAGCGGAAAAACTTTATCCCCCACTCAACTTCGAGTTGGTAACCATTGATAAAACCATTGACAGTTGGGCAGATTACGCACGTGAGCATAACATCAGTTATAAGCTGCTTAAATATTTCAATCCATGGCTCAGAAGTAATCAGCTTCGCGTGAAAAAAGGCCAGTTTTACACCATTAAAATGCCGAAACATCCATTTAACATCACGCATCACGAACTTGAACAACGCTACCTTAGACAATAATTCTTTACTTTGCACTGCTTTTTTTGAAACAAACACATGAAGGACAGCTTTTCGGAGGATAAATACCTGGAGATTTATGGTGCAAGGGTTCATAACCTCAAAAATATCGACTTAAAAATACCTCGTAATGAGCTGGTTGTGATCACCGGCTTGAGTGGAAGCGGGAAATCATCTCTGGCTTTCGACACTATTTATGCCGAAGGCCAGCGACGGTATATGGAGAGTTTCTCGGCTTATGCCAGGCAATTTATTGGCAATATGGAACGCCCGGATGTGGACAAAATCAAAGGCCTTAGTCCGGTCATTTCCATCGAACAGAAATCAGTGAACCGCAACCCACGCTCCACTGTTGGAACCATTACCGAAATATATGATTTCTTCAGGTTGTTGTTTGCCCGGGCATCTGAGGCATACTCCTATAACACCGGCGAAAAAATGGTTCGTTATTCCGAAGAGCAGATCAGCAAACTGATTCAGGAGCAATACTTCGGAAAAAAAATCAATATCCTGGCTCCTGTCGTCAGAGCACGAAAAGGGCATTACCGCGAACTGCTCGAACAAATCAGGCAGGCAGGCTATTTGCGCGTCAGAATTGACGGAAAGATCAATGAAATCAGTTTTGGCAAGCAGCTCGACCGGTATAAAACCCATGACATTGAAATCGTTATCGATAGAATTGAGGTAAACGAAAAAAGTGCGACCCGACTTTCGCAAAGCATTCAAACAGCCCTCAAACAAGGCAAAGGTTTGCTACAGGTGATGGATCAGGACAGTAATGAATTGCGGTATTTCAGTCGTTTGTTGATGTGCCCGACTACCGGACTTTCATATGACGAACCAGAGCCCAACACCTTTTCATTCAACTCGCCTTATGGAGCCTGCCCGAAATGTAACGGACTTGGTGAAATTGCCGAAGTAGATCTAAAAAAAATCATCCCCGACACTTCCAAAAGCATTCGCAAAGGAGGGCTGGCTCCTATTGGCGAATATAAAAACAACTGGATCTTCAACCAGCTCGAAGCCATTGGAATCAAGTATGGCTTCAACCTGAACACCCCACTTGCCGAAATACCGGATGAAGCCATTGATGTGATCCTTTATGGTGCCAACCAAAGCTTTGATGTAAAAAAAGAATACCTGGGTGTGCTGACTACCTACACCCTTAATTTTGAAGGGATTATAAACTTCATTGAAGCACAAAACAACGAAAACGCCTCGCCGGGCATCCGCAGATGGGCCGGCAGCTTTATGAATCATGTGGCCTGTCCGCAATGCGAAGGTACGCGCTTGAAAAAAGAGGCACGCTACTTTAAAATCGATGAGAAGAACATCGCAGAGGTAGCCGTGATGGACATACGAGAACTGGCCAATTGGGTAAAAAACCTGCCAAAAAAATTGAACGAAAAGCAACTTTTGATCGGCAAAGAAGTGCTCAGGGAAATTGAAAAACGCATCCATTTCCTTTTAGATGTCGGTATTGACTACCTGAATCTTAACCGCCCTGCCAACACCCTTTCGGGAGGAGAATCGCAGCGTATCAGGCTGGCAACCCAAATAGGTTCACAACTTACAGGCGTGCTCTATATCCTGGACGAACCCAGCATCGGACTGCATCAACGCGACAATCACCGACTGATCGAATCGCTCAAACAACTACGCGATATTGGCAATTCGGTGCTTGTGGTGGAGCACGACAAAGACACCATTTTAGCCGCTGATCATGTGGTTGATATCGGGCCGGGAGCCGGGGTGCATGGCGGAGAAATCGTTGGCCAGGGCAGGCCGGGAGAATTGATGGATTGCAACAGCATCACCTGCCAGTATCTGAGTGGCAAAAAACGAATTGAAATCCCTAAAAAAAGAAGAGGCGGGCATAAGAATAAATCACTTCTGCTCAAAGGTGCTACAGGCCACAACCTAAAAAATGTGGATTTAAAACTCCCACTCGGGAAAATGATTTGCGTAACAGGGGTATCCGGAAGCGGAAAATCGAGCCTGATCAACGAAACGCTTTATCCCATTTTGAGCAAGCATTTTTACCGCTCTGTAAAAACACCTCTGCCCTATGCCTCCATTTCGGGTCTAGAACATATCGATAAGGTGATCGAGATTGATCAGTCGCCCATTGGCCGAACTCCCCGAAGCAATCCGGCTACCTACACCAAGGTTTTTGACGACATCCGTAAGCTATATGGCGAACTGCCCGAATCGAAAATTCGCGGCTACAAGCCAGGCCGGTTTTCATTTAACGTAAAAGGCGGCCGCTGCGAAGACTGCAAAGGTGCCGGAATTCGTATTATCGAAATGAACTTTCTGCCAGATGTTTCAGTGCCCTGCGATACTTGTCAGGGTAAGCGCTACAACCGCGAAACACTTGAGGTACGCTACCGCGGAAAGTCGATCAACGATGTGCTGAATATGACCATTGATCAGGCTGTTGAGTTTTTTGAAAACCTGCCTTCGCTGGTGCACAAAATCAAAACACTGAAGGATGTAGGATTGGGTTACCTGAATTTGGGGCAAGCCTCCACTACGATTTCCGGAGGAGAAGCCCAACGGGTGAAGCTGGCTTCTGAGCTTTCGAAAAAAGATACCGGAAAAACCTTGTACATCCTGGACGAACCCACCACCGGGCTTCATTTTGAAGACGTTAAAGTGCTCCTTGAAGTTTTAAATAAACTGGTTGACAAAGGCAATACCGTGCTGATTATCGAACACAATATGGAAGTGATAAAAGTGGCTGACCATATCATTGATATGGGCCCTGAAGGCGGTACTCCCGGAGGTCAAATCATTTGCGAGGGCACCCCCGAAGAGGTGGTAAAATGTAGTAATAGCCATACTGCACGCTATCTTAAGTTTGAACTCTAATCCTAAACTCAGACGAAATCCAAAAAAGTAGCCTATTTATAAAGGTTCTTAAAAAATGTTTTCCTAACTTCGTGCAGAAGCTTTAAACACATTGTTTTAAGCATTTGCAAACAAACACAATGTTAACCACATTTCGAAACGATTTGAATTTCAGCTATTTTCTGCTTATACTGATAAGCTTTTTCAGTGTGGTTATTGTTAGTGCCCAACCAAATTACCACTTTGAACACCTCTCAAAAAATGAAGGACTAAGTCAGGGGACAGTCAATGCCATCTACCAGGATATCAACGGCTTGATGTGGTTCGGGACAAAAGACGGACTAAACCGCTATGATGGGCACAAAATTAAGGTTTTCAGACGCAATTTTGAAGATCCAAACAGCCTCCCGAACAATCATGTCCTGGCTATCAATCAGGATGAAACGGGCAGATTGTGGTTAGGTACATTCGGAAGCGACCTGTGTTATCTTGATCCTGTGACAGAAAATTTTTATAGCTGGAAAAAGCTTGTAGGGCAAGATATTGATATTGGTGAAATTATTTACTGCATCGAAATTGATCGTGAAAATAATAAACTGCTTGCAGGAAGTAATAAAGGCATTTTAATTATCGACCTTCTTACGAAGGAAACCCGCTTTATGGATAAACTTGATCAAAGGATTGATTCAGTCCGTATGGGTAACATCAACAGCCTGCTTTCCGAAGGAGAAAATCTTTGGATTGGCACTGATTTGGGTGGTTTGATTCACTATAACTTTGAAAATGACAAATTTACAGCCATTGCCTATGATTTCGCAAATTCCTATGATGCAGCAATTTACAGAGGTAGCATTCGCGATATTTTGAAGGATAAGTCATCTGAAATATGGGTAGCATCATTTGGTGATTTTGTGCTGAAACTGGATCGCGAAAAGAATACATTATTCAAAGTTGAATTTGAACCACACGGCACTGTTTTCCACGAGTTGGCCTACACCCGGCAGCTCGCGCTGGTTGGCGACACGGCGATATGGGCTACCACCGATTACGGATTTCAGGTTTTCGACCTTCAAGGCCAAAAAGTTTACAATACGCGCTACAGCTCCGATGACCCCTTTGGAGTTAGTTCCTCTGGTTTAACATCCATCTTTGCGGATTCGAACGGTGGCGTGTGGATTGGCGGAAATGGTTATGGTTTGAACTATTACTACCCTGTAAGCAAAGGTTTTAAACATTTAAAGTTTCAGCCTGGACAAGCCAGAAGCCTTGATTTTAAAAGTATTCGCACGATCTATGTTGATAAAAATCAAAATCTATTTGTTGGCGGTTATGGTGGCATGAATGCTTTCGATAGCTTGGGCAATGTACGCTGGAAAAGTACGGAACCCCATGTTGCCTATATTACCTGCCCTGATAAGCGGAACAAAAACCTGCTTTGGATAGGACGAGAAAATGGCGGACTTTTATTGTTGGACAAAAACACAGGCAAAGTCGTGCAAAACTTCAACACTTATCAGCAGGATGAAAAGGATAAGATAAAAGGTAATTTTGTTATGAGTCTGTTGTTCAAAAACGATGACGAACTCTGGGTAGGAACCGAATCAGGGTTGAATCTTTTAAATACCAAAACTTACAAAGCAGTTCTTTTTGAACACGACCCCCAAAACGAAATGTCAGTTCCCCCGGGAATAATTAGTCATATCTATCGCGATTCGAAAGGCCGCACCTGGCTGGCCAGCCAGGGCGGAGGATTGGCTTATATGAAAGATGATGATATGATGTTCCGCACTTTTAAAAACAGCTTGAAGGAACCCTTCAGCATTAGCTCTAACAATGTTTTTTGCATACACGAACATCGCTCAGGCGATATTTATATTGGCACTGATAATGGCCTGAACAGATTTGAAGAAACTACACAAACTTTCACTCCTTTAAATACCTCCAACGGATTGATTAATGATGTGGTGTATCGCATCGAAAGTGATGCTAAAGGCCGCTTATGGATAAGCACCAACGAAGGCTTAAGCTGTTTTGATCCTGAAAACAAATCCTTCCGCAATTACACGCGTGAAGACGGCCTGCAAGATAATGAATTCAACGGCGGAGCTTCCTTTGTTGACCAATATGGAACGATGTATTTTGGCGGAATAAATGGTGTTTCAATTTTTAATCCCTTATCTCTGAAAGACAACACCACACCTCCTGAAGTGATTTTTACCAATATAATGGTCGGTAACAAACGACTAATCCTTGATCCTCCGATAACCCAGGCAAAACAATTAAACTTAGATTATGATAATCAGTCGTTTAGACTGGAATTTGCAGCACTAAACTTCTACAAGGCCAAAAAAAACCAATATGCATATCGCATCAGGGAATTGCAAAAAGAATGGCAAATGCTCGAAAACAAGAACAGCATTGAAATTATCCGGCTTGGGCATGGCACCTTTACTATTGAGGTAATAGCTTCCAACAACGATAATTATTGGAACGAAAATCCCGCACAGCTAAAGATCATCATTGCTCCGCCCTTTTGGTTAACTAGCTGGTTCAATATCACTGCCATAGTTGTCCTCATACTTTTATTGATTTTACTTTATCGTCTGAGGCTTAGTAATCTGGAACGTAAAAAATTAGACCTGGAAAAACAAATAAGCACCCGAACAGGCGAACTTCTGGAGGCTAACTCAAATCTGAAATCCGAAATAGCCATCAGGAAACAAACAGAAGAAGAGCTTAGAATCGCCAATAGCACCAAAGACCGGTTTTTCTCTATCATTGCACATGATCTTAAAAATCCTTTTGGTGCGCTTTTAAATCTCACAGAATTTTTGAAAAATGAATTTGAAAACCTCAGTGATAAAGAGAAAAAAGATATTGCCACAGTAATGTTCAACAGCGCAAATGACAATTATAAGTTACTCGAAACATTGCTGGGATGGGCCCGCTCACAGCAAAAACAACTCAAATTACATATTCACGAGCAAGACCTGTATGAGATTGTTGCGGAAAATATTGGTTTTTTAACTGAACAAGCCAAATCAAAAAATATCCAAATACGCAACGACATTAAAGAGAACAGCTGTGTTTTTGTTGATTATCAAACCATTTCAACGGTTGTGCGGAATCTGATTTCAAATGCCATTAAATTCACTCACATAGGAGGCGTCATTCAACTAAGCACCCAGGAAAATGGAGCATATATAATACTGCATATAACTGATAATGGAATCGGCATTGAGACTGAAAACCTTGATAAGCTCTTCAGTATTGATGGACAATACAAGCAAGTTGGCACACTGAACGAAAAAGGCACCGGACTTGGCTTGGTATTGTGTAAAGAATTTATGGAAGCCAACAACGGAAGCATCTCCGTGAAAAGTGAAACAGAAACGGGCAGCACATTCTCTATCAGTCTGCCAGCCTGTAAGGATTGATTAGCGAAGGGTCTGCTGAAAAACACCTAACACATTGATATAATTTAAGTTGCCATTTATTGTATTCTTGTTTCCGCAAGGTTTTTATTAGAACTCATCTAAAATCCATGCAGGACAGTGTAAGATTTGAATCAAGCTACTTCGTTAAAGCCTGTTCTGAACTTAAAAATGTCAACAACAATGTGTTGGCTAGCCTGTCGCACGGCATCTTCTGTGTTGCCTGATACTGGAAGTATATCGATACATCTTCGTCTTGTCGCCTCGAATCTGGCATACGACAGACTTTTCAGCAGACCCTAGCGTAGTTTAACAGCAGTTCCAATTGCAGGCCGATACGTTTCGTCCCAATTATTCATTTTATAAATCCGCTTCAGTTTGATTCCATACAGCTGCGAAACATCCCATAGCGTTTCGCCGCTTTGCAGGGCATGATAATGATGCGTTTTCGATTTGCGCTTTTTCTTTTGCACATAAACAATCTGTCCAGCCTTTAAAACAGCACCTTTTGGCAAATCGTTGTATTTATAAAACTGCCAGCTGTACATATGGAGTTCTTTCGCAAGCGAACTTATATCATCGCCTTCTTTGGCAAAAATCAACCTTACGCCATTGTTCTCATGAATGAAACGCCCCTGTTCTGATTGGCTCACCACCGCAAATTCGCCCACCTTTGGCGGGATGTCAGTAACTTTTACCTGTGGTGTATCCGGTTTTTGTCTTTTTGCAGCCTTGCCTGTCAATGCCTCTTTGTCATAGGCAGCCAGATCGTAACGCTCGATGATACGAATCAGCAATTCGGGATAGCGTGGATTGGTGGCATATCCGGCCTTACTCAATCCTTTGGCCCAGCCTTTGTAATCCGTAATTTTGAGCTTAAACAAATCAGCATAACGGCCTCTTTGCGTCAAAAAAAGTGAGTGATCGTGATACGATTCCTCTGCTTTTCGATAGGAGCGAAAACACTCATTTTTTTCGTCATCATCCATATAAAAAGTGCGACCTGTCCATCCTTTATGACACTTAATTCCAAAATGGTTGTTGGCTTTGCGTGCCAGGTTGCTGTTTCCGCTTCCCGATTCTAAAATTCCCTGAGCCAGGGTGATGGATGCAGGAATCTTATATTCCCTCATTTTTTCGATGGCAATAGCCTTATAAGTTTTGATGTATTCTTCGGTGCTGATCTTCTGCTGTGCCAAAAGCGAATGGCCAGTAAATGTCATTAGCAAAAAAATGCTCAAACCCCAAAAAAGTGAAAAATACTTCAATGCCTTCGTTTTATGCAAAAATAGACTACCTATAAAATTGACCAACGGCTACAAAACGTAGTTTTTCACAAAAGATTGTTACTAACATCGGTCTAAAACTTACATTTGCAGCTTACTGAAATAATAAACATGGCTACAGCTGAAGCTTTATTTGAATATTTTCCAAAACTATCTTCCCGTCAACGCGAACAGTATGAAGCACTTCTGCCACTTTATACGGAATGGAATGCGCAAATCAATGTGATTTCGCGCAAAGACATGGATCACTTTTATGAGCGTCATGTGCTGCATAGTATGACGATTGCACACTATATCTCTTTTAAGCCCGGAACACAAATTCTGGATGTTGGAACAGGAGGCGGCTTCCCTGGAATTCCTTTGGCAATTCGTTTTCCACAGGTTCAGTTTTTGCTGATCGACAGCATTGGCAAAAAAACAAAAGTAGTGGAAGCCGTGGTTCAAAATCTCGACCTGAAAAATGTGGAAGTACAACAAATCCGCGCCGAACAAGTGAATCGGAGCTTTGATTTTATTGTTAGTCGTGCCGTCACTCGTCTGGAAACTTTTGTGCAGTGGACACGCAATAAAATTCACAAAAAGCAAATCAACAGCCTGCGGAATGGGATCCTTTACCTTAAAGGTGGTGAACTGGAAGAAGAACTTGAAGCAATCAGTAAATACTATAAACACCGTGTTTTTCCTTTAGCCCCAGATTTTAAAGGTGAATTTTTTGAAACGAAGAAACTTCTGCATCTGGTTCCGATCAGGTGATTTGTATAGAATTGATTTTTCTTTAATTTAGCCAATCTTAATTAAAATCACATATTATGACAGAAACATTAACCCAATCGTTAAGAGAAAACAAAGCCGCACGCTGGGGAGCATTGGCCGTGGTATCGTTTACCATGTTAACCGGATATTACATCAACTATGTTATCTCACCGCTTAAGCCCTTGCTTGAGCTGCATCTCGAATGGACAAGCCGCGATTTTGGCATCTGGAACTCAGCTTATGGCTGGTTTAATGTTTTCTTCCTGATGCTCATCTTTGGCGGACTCATACTCGACAAAATGGGTGTTCGTTTTACGGGACTGGGAGCCAGCCTAACGATGATAGTTGGAACAGCACTGCAGTATGCTGCTATCGAAAATCTGATTCCTTCCGATGCATTCATTTTTGGCCTTAAAGCACAGATAGCCATTGGCGCACTTGGCTTCGGTATTTTTGGCGTAGGAGTTGAAGTTGCGGGAATTACGGTTTCCAAAGTTATTGTAAAGTGGTTTAAAGGAAAGGAGTTGGCACTAGCTATGGGGCTCGAGATGGCCACTGCGCGTATGGGTACTGCCCTGGCACTTTCGCTTCCAATCCCGATGGCTACAGTTTGGTTTGGCACTATGGAAATGCCCGCCCTCTCAGCACCTGTAATGGCTGGTCTGGGCTTATTGGTAGCAGGTTTTGTTGCCTTTATCTGGTACACCTTTATGGATCGTAAGCTCGAAAAATCAGAGGGTATAACAGACGAAACAGATCCGGAAGAAGAATTTAAAGTGAGTGACATTTTTTTTATTATCAAAAACAAAGGATTCTGGTTGATAGCACTGCTCTGCGTATTATTTTATTCAGGTGTATTTCCATTCCTTTATTACGCAACCGATTTGATGATCAATAAATACGGAGTAGATCCGGCTTTTGCAGGAGCCATACCAAGCTTGCTTCCTTTTGGAACAATTTTATTGACACCGCTATTTGGTAACCTGTACGATCGCAAAGGTCGTGGTGCTACCATTATGCTGCTGGGATCAATATTCCTGTTGGTGGTTCACACATTTTTTGCTATCCCCGGCTTCAATCATTATTTTGTAGCCATTGCACTGATTCTTTTCCTGGGAGTAACTTTCTCGTTGGTTCCCTCTGCCATGTGGCCTTCAGTGCCTAAAATCATTCCTGAAAAACGCCTCGGCACGGCTTATGCGCTCATATTTTGGGTGCAAAACTGGGGATTAATGGGTATGCCCTTACTAATCGGTTGGATTTTGGATAAATACAGTATCGTTGGAACCAATGCCGCCGGAAAACCTATTTATGATTACACCATACCGATGATTGTATTTGCAGGCACCGGCTTGTTGGCTATTTTTGTGGCTCTTATGCTTAAAGCGGAAGACAAACGCAAAGGCTACGGGCTCGAACTACCTAATATTGCTGAAAAAGCAGAAGCTGTAATCGAGCAGGAAAAAAGTATATAATGCTGTTTTTTTAAATTTGAACCGCCTCATTCCGGGGCGGTTTTTTTTGTTTTATAAACAGTGACATTACTATCAAAATAGATCGTATCGAGGTTAATGTCTTTAACAGGGCGAAGCGTTATAAGATAATCAGCTCCCTTCTCAATAAACTGATTGATCTTCCTGGGTATATCATCTGACTGATGACTAAGCGTCCAACCTTTTCGCTTGAGGAAATAAAGACTGCCATTGCGGGTCATATCAGGATATACAATAATTTTTGCGTCTTGTGAAATCCCCAAACTATCCACTACCGAATCATATCCCTTTAAAATAAAACCTACTTCCGAAAATTTGTCGTTTGACCTATCATATCTGCTTTTCACCCGCTCCGTAGTATCGAACATGGCCAACAAACAAAAGACACACAGAAAGACTTTGAAATATACTGAATCAAATAATCTTCTGAACCTTCGAAAAAGACTTTTAAACAACAGCACAAACGTAAAAACGATAGGCACAAACAAAACAAGAAAATAATAGTCGTGATCGCGAAACTGCGCAAAAAATAACAACACAAAAAAAGCGGACCCTAACAACAAGAGGCTTGCCACGCTTATTAAAAAATAATCCTTACGCTTCACAAAAAACAAAGCTGTCAGCGAAACACCAAACAAATAATATGTGTTAAAATAAAAATAATCGATGCGCCAGCTTTTAATGGCATCAATTACAACATTCAGTTCATTCGGGCTCATACGCCATATTGGCCGGATTGTGGTTAGAAAATAAAAATCATTATTGGTGCTATTATAGGCTTTAACGAAAACAAACCACCACAAGCCAACCAGCAACAAATTGAGCGCGAAATACAGCCATACATAAACCTGCCTGACTGCACCATTTAGTTTAATTTTATGATAAAACACGCCTATTGAATAAGTCAAAACAGCAGCAACAGGATTGATCAAATAGGTAACTTTGATCAACGACGACAGTGTAAAAAACAAAAAAGCCAACGGCAAGCTAACTGCCTGACGCTTCGAATGAGTACCTTCATAGAAAAACCACCAACCAATTAATGCAAAACCCAGAGCTGCCGGATCGGGTAAGTAGTTATTAGCGTAGTACATAAGCACTGTTGAGCTTATCAACATGAAGGTAATGAAAAGGGCATAAAAGCAATCTCCAACGATTCTCCCGATGATTTTATACAAGGCATAAAAACCGGCAACACTAATCGAAAGATTCAGTACTCTTAGTACAAAGTCCTGCTCACCAATCAGTTTGTAAATAAAAGAAACAATAAAATATAAGAGCGGAAATTCATTCGCTGCGCTCCCGTTATCACTACTGAGGTTATATACCTGTGGATTAAAAAAACCATTACCAAACCTAAAATAATTGGAAGCAAATGAAAGGCTGTCGGTTTGACGAATGAAATGAATGCCCTGAGGATGCATAAAGCTTGTCAGAAATTGCTCAAGCACAAACAAATAAACAGCCAAAATTGCCCAAAAAAACAGGGGACTATACTTGATGTTACATACTGCCTTCTTAAACATAACCAACAATATTTCCAGCAAAGCTAAAATATAATCCTTGTCAAAGTTTGAAAATCAAATTTAACCTGACTTATAAACCTTACAAACCTCTGCTACTTACAATATCGCTTAATAACCGCATAAGCCTCCTCCAACCCCAACTCACCAGCCTTGCTCAAATCATTGCAGGCAAGTTGCTGTTCGCCCAGATATAGCAGCGTAAGCGCACGGTTATAATAAGCTTCGGCCATGCCGGGTTCGTAACGGATAGCTTCGCTGTAGGCGTCAATGGCAGGATGAAAATCCCGGTTCTGAAGGTGGATACTCCCCAAATTGTACCAACCAAAAGCAAATTCAGGATAACTATTCAGGATTTGTTGCATCAGCTGACGCGATTCGGAATAATCCGGCACAACAGTTTTCGTTTCGTTGGCAGGAATATTTTTTTGCCGGGTAATCATAAGGGCATGGTCAAATCGCTCTTCGGCCAGCACCAGCTCGGCTTTTTCTATCATCACATTCACCAGATTAGTGAGGGCGTACAATTCCCAGTCGTTCTGACCACTTAAACGCGTGTAGGCATTTATTGCCTTGCTGAAATTCCCTTGATGCTGATAGCGGATTCCCAATAAAAAATCCTTTGGCAAGCTGTATTTTTCTTCAGCAAGCGAATCAGTAACAACTTTTAAAAACACATGTTTATCTTCAGCAAAAGCCAGTCTAAATCCCGCTTTTGTTCCAGCATTAAACTGACTAAGTCCAAGATCAACATAGGCTCCGTAAGTATGTTTCTTCCCGGGAGGGAGCAGCTCCACCGGTACTACACTAAACAAACCAAATGGCACAATATCAATTTGCCTGAACTGCACCCTGCTTTGCTGGGCTTCTCCACTTACAAAATCGGATTCCAGTGCAAAAATCTGATCGAAATAAGTTGAATCGGCATAGCGGGCATAAAGCGAATCGGGATTACCGCCTTCGTTGTTAAGTGCTTTGATTATCGCCATAGCCTGTTCATAATCGGTTTGGCTGCCCTTTATATCTCCAGTTTTTTGGCGTGCCATCGAACGATTTATCCAGGCACCGGCAAAGTCGGGAAACAATTCAATCGCACGCGAAAAATCCCCGGCAGCCTCTTCAAACTCATTCAACTGAAAGTAAGTGACTCCCCTATTGAACCAGGCATACACATTTCTGGGATTTATCCTTGTAACCACTTCATAAAGCGGTAATGCCTTGTCGAATTCCTTTTGCAAACTGTGAATGAGTGCCCTGTTGTAATAGGTTAATGCATTGCGTGCATCCAAACGGTTAACCTTTTCATAGTCTTGCATGGCAGCTATGGTATCACCCAATTTTAAATAGGCCATGGCACGCTGAAAATAAAGCAATGGGTTTTGTTCGTCCAGACGCAAAGCCTCGTTGAAGTCTTTCAAAGCCTTATCGGGAGCTTCCAGCTCAAGCTGTATCATGCCACGTCTCATCCAGGCTTCGGTGTTGAAATAATCATGAAAAACCGCTTTATCCAAATCTTCCAGAGCTTCTTCGGGTCTTTCCAGAAATCGATTGGCCACTCCCCGATTCATATAGGCATTCGACATGGTTGGGTTGATGAGCAAAGCCATATCATAGGAGTTGATGGCCTCTTCAAAATCATTCAGGTGCATATTGGTGGCACCAATGGCCAGATGCAAATCAGCATCATAAGGATCGATTTCCAATGCCCGGGCAAAATCAGCCTTGGCGTCATAATAATTGCTCAGTCGGTCGTTGGTGATTCCCCGATAATGCCAGGCACGCACATACAGTGGATGAATCTCAAGCGTCTTCGAAAAGTCTTCATAAGCCCCCTGATAATCGCTCAGGCTGTATTTGGCTACTCCCCGCAGAAAATAAGCTTCAAAATGATCTGATTTATAACGTAAGGCCGTGTTGAAGTTTCGGATCGCATCCAGAAAACGATCTTCCGAAAGATCGATACGGCCGGCTAAGACAAAATGCCGATAGTTGACCTGGGCATGCGTATTCAAACTACAAATCAGCAAAAATCCAATAAAGACAGTAATTGATTTATTCACGTTTGTAGAAGTGCTTATATCGGCTGTTTTGTTTTTTCGAGCAAACGAATACCATGCAATTCCATCTTTTTATCCACGGCTTTGCACATATCATAAACCGTAAGCAAAGCCACATTAACGGCGGTAAGTGCCTCCATCTCAACGCCTGTCCGGCCAACACATCTCACTTCAGAGTTCACATAAACCCCTTGTTCGTCCAATTGTGCCACAACCTTTATCTTATCCAGTAGTAAGGGATGGCAGAGCGGAATGAGATTAGCCGTTTGTTTGGCAGCCTGCACACCGGCAATTTCTGCAATGGTAAGCACATCACCTTTTTTCATCAGGTTATCCTGAATCAGCTTTCGTGTGTTGACTTCGAGCCGGATAAAGCCTTCGGCAATTGCTGTGCGCATTGAGCTGACTTTGTCGCCAACATCAACCATACGCGCATTTCCCTGATCATCAAGATGTGAAAATTCTTCCATAGGTTTGTCTATTGTTATATAACGGCAAGATCAAAGGTATTGTATATTTTTCTAACATTCGGGTTGTAAAATAAATCTACGCAGCTATTGCTCATCGGTGTATTGGCTCAATAAACTGGTTTTTGACTTCATCAAAATAAGTTAATTCGCATACTTCAATCTTTTACCACTTCCATTCACCTTTATCCAAATGCCAGATGGCTTCGCAATGAGATCAGAAAAAATCCCCACAGGAAAACCAGCGGGGATTACTCAATTCTATTTATTGGATGTGCTAAACATCAATTTTAGCATATTTGGCATTAGCCTCAATAAACTCGCGTCGGGGAGCTACTTCATCGCCCATCAGCATCGAAAAAACATGATCTGCTTCCAGGCCGTTTTCGATTGTCACCTGCCTTAGTGTTCTTGTTTCAGGTGCCATAGTAGTTATCCAAAGCTGTTCGGCGTTCATCTCTCCAAGACCTTTATAGCGTTGAATATGAATTCCGCGCTCGGTTCCATCAACAGACCACTCCTTTGTGATACGCTCGCGTTCGTCTTCTGACCAGGCATAAAGTTCTTTCGATCCCTTACGCAGCAGATAAAGCGGCGGGGTGGCAATGTAGATATACCCTTTCTCAATCAGGTCGTTCATATAGCGGAAAAAGAAGGTTAGAATCAGCGTGGCGATATGGCTTCCATCAATATCAGCATCTGTCATAATAATGATCTTGTGGTAGCGAAGCTTATCAATATTAAGTGCTTTACTATCTTCTTCTGTTCCAATTGTTACGCCCAGGGCAGTAAAAATATTCTTGATTTCTTCACTCTCAAAAATCTTGTGTGGCATCGCTTTCTCAACATTGAGAATTTTACCCCGGAGTGGCAAAATAGCCTGAAAACGACGGTCGCGGCCTTGTTTGGCTGTACCACCTGCCGAATCACCCTCAACAAGATAAATCTCGGCTTTGGCCGGATCTCGTTCGCTACAATCACTCAATTTGCCGGGTAATCCTGAGCCTGATAGCACACTTTTGCGCTGAACCAGTTCGCGTGCCTTACGTGCTGCATGGCGGGCAGTTGCAGCTAAAATTACCTTATTCACAATTGTTTTGGCTTCCTTGGGATTTTCTTCCAGATAATACGCCAGATGTTCGCTCACGATCTGATCTACCACACCCATCACCTCATTGTTTCCAAGTTTGGTTTTGGTTTGGCCCTCAAACTGTGGTTCAGGAACTTTTACAGAAATAATTGCTGTGAGTCCCTCGCGGAAGTCATCCCCACTGATGTCGAACTTCAATTTGGCCAGCATCCCCGATTTCTCAGCATAGGATTTCAGCGTACGCGTAAGGCCTCTGCGAAAACCGGCAAGGTGTGTTCCGCCTTCATGCGTACTGATATTGTTAACATAAGAATGCAGGTTTTCGGCAAAAGAAGTATTGTATTGCATGGCAATTTCCACCGGCACCTCATTGCGTTCGCCTTCGATGGCAATAGGGTTTGGTATCAACTTATCCCTATTCTCGTCGAGATAGGCAATAAAATCAGGCAATCCGTTTTCGGAGAAGAAGTTTTCCGACTTAATTCCACCATCATAAAGCTCCTCGCGTTCGTCTGTGAGGATAATGGTGATACCGCGATTAAGAAATGCCAGCTCACGCATCCGTGAAGCCAGAATATCATAATCATAATGTGTGGTTATGAAAATACTATCATCTGGTTTAAAAGTAATTTTTGTTCCATTGATCTTCGACTCACCCACCACATGCACATCAGCTAACGGTTTTCCACAGGAATACTCTTGTACAAACTCTTTACCTTCGCGATAAACTGTTGCTTTAAGATGGGTCGAAAGCGCATTAACACAACTCACGCCTACCCCATGCAAACCACCAGAAACCTTGTATGAACCTTTATCGAATTTACCTCCGGCGTGTAATACTGTCATTACTACTTCAAGCGCTGAACGATTTTCTTTCTCATGCAGTCCGGTTGGAATACCACGACCATTATCCAATACACTGATTGAATTATCTTTGTGAATCACAATCTCTATGCGGTCGCAATAGCCACCCATCGCTTCATCGATGGAATTATCAACTACTTCGTAAACAAGATGGTGCAATCCGCGCACATTCACATCGCCAATATACATGGCAGGTCTTTTGCGGACGGCTTCGAGACCTTCGAGCACCTGAATGTTTGAGGCGTTATATTGGCTGTTGGCTAAATCTCTTTTTTCTTCTGCTGTCATTTTCAATCTGTTATTGCTAGGTTTTATCAAACATGCAAAGGTACAATTTTTAGGCTTACCAAAAGATGAGCAATACGCTCAAATCCAGCTAAGTTATTAACAATTCTGAGCATTTTTCAACGCTTCACAAGGCATTCTTAAAAGTTCTCAATCAGAAATTTACCCGATCCTAAAAACGCACCTTGATACCGGCACTTAATTCGAATCCGTAGGCAGGATAATTTTCGAAAAGTAAATATTTTTTATTCAGCAGGTTATCGAGCCTGACATAGGCTGTGAGTGCTGACGAAAACTGATAATCTGCTCCCAGAAAAATATCGGCAAAACCATCGAGTGTGGTCACAGATTCTTTTCCACCATGATAAGCTGGCACTTTTTGCCTGCCTCTATAAATCAATCCACCATTTACTTCAAGTTGATTCCAGGCTGCCCAGCGTGCTTCCAGTTCAAAAAGAAAATCTGGCTTGTGCCAGGCTTCGGTCAACGAATCCATCACATACTGATTCCAAAGCAAGGAAGCTCCTATCTGCCATTTCTCGGCTGGTTTCCAGGCAGCTTCTGCCAAAAAGCTAAAGTGGCGCATCCCGTCATAAACCATTGTGAAGCTATTCCTGTAAGGCTGAAGCGTATCAATCAGATAAAATGGGCTTTGACTTGTTTCTTCAAACCGAATACCTAAATGCAAATCCAGACTTGAAGTGAGTGCAGCCCGCATTCCGGCATCAAAACTAAAGTGCTTATTCTCCCACGATAAAGGAACAATGGCATTGATCCAGGGATTTACCTCCGTAAGATCGCGGTAGGTAATTCGATTGATTCCGCCATCTGTTCCGGCATAGAACTCAAGTTTTTTGTCGAGCAGATAGAGATTTCCGCGAATGGCGGGATACCACCAGAACTCACTTTTCAAATCCGGTTGATAGTTTAAATGCAATCCCAGCTTAAGCTGATAAAAACTGCCTTTGAGTCTTAGATAAGGTAAAGCGGATACCAGATAGGCTGATTCCGACTGCAAAGTATCGCGGTTGTGGTAAAAATCACCTTCCACTTCAATCCCAATGGCCTGTTCGCCTTCAAAATCAAACCAGTCGAAATACATGGCCATGTCGCCTTTCAGCTTTGCCTGATGTTCCTGAGTTTGATCAGCATTAAAAAAGTAGTTGTATTCCACTTCCAGCTTATGATTCAAATAGCCCATCTTTTGCTCTGTGCTGATCAAATCTGCTGCAAAACCAATGTTTTGATAGGTTTGCTTCAAATCCTGCTTCTCAAAAAGCAAAGCAGGAAATTCATCCGGACGAAAACCATAATAGCGGTAGGCGTCCATCTGATAATAAAGACTGGTATTTAGCTTGTGATCATCAAAAGTATGATCCAACGACAAGTTGAGGCCATTATTCATATAATCTGCCGGGGCATAATCTGCAATATCGGTCCAGGTGGAACGATGCGAAAGCATAAGTCCGAAGCGTGTATCCCTGTTCAATGCCGAGCTGTGACCATACAGAAACAATGGTGAGAGCCGGCTTCCCATGCCTGCCATCAAAAAATTGGAATAGCCTTCACTTTTCTTCCCTGATCGGAAAGCCAACGGACTTAACAGCTCCAGCTCGGCGCGATGACCCATTTTACGCTCGATACGGCTAATCGTCGTATCAGGTGGTGGGAAGTCCGTCTCGGGTGATTGTGGCTTCACAAACTGTTTCTCAAAATCACGTATAACAGGCTGAAAGGCACCTTCGATAGTTACCCTTTCCTGATGGCTTTGTCCGTAAAGGGATAAAAAACCAGTTACCGAAAGCACAACAAAAAGTATTACCACTCGCATAAACTTTATTTTTTCACCATTCATAGCTTATTCCTCCACACTTTCGAGGGCTTTAAGTTTTTTGCCGGCAATTAATTTCAAATCCTCCCCGCTGTAGTTGTCAATAATGCTCTTGAGTGTTTCGCGTGCCTGGAAGACATTTTCGTTGGCAGCATAAATATCTGCCAGCAGGATGTATCCCTTAGCCAGCCAATATTCGTAGGAAGGATAACGATCAGCATTGGCAAATACCCGTTCTTCGGCCGGACCAAATTGCCCCATCTTAAAATGAGCCTCAGCCAGTAAATAGGCTGCCTCTGCACCATAATTTCCCTGATCAGCTTCCACACAAAGTTGCAAGGGAGCAATGGCCTTGTCGGGATTATTCATGGCCAAAAACGACTTGCCAAGGATATAATCAGCCTGCAAACGCTGCTGTGCATCAGCATCGGGATTTTGCTGCAACTTTTGAGCATGATTGATGGCCGCCTCAAAATTATTCTTGAAGAAATTGCTTTTCATGCTGCCTTCGAGTGCTTCTCTTTGCACCGTATTATTTTCTGTTAAACTGATCAATCGACTGTAATAATCAGCTGCATTTTCATATCCGGCCTTGTCGTACTCAATTCGTGCTGCTGCCAGCAAAGATTCATCGGTGTAAGGATTATCCGGGAAGTCAATAATAAAAGTCAAATGTTCAAGTGCTTTCTCCTGGTTTCCACTTCTGATGGCACATTGCGCGGCATAATGATGAGCCTGCAACAAATAAGATCCTTCCGGAAACTGTATAAAATAGTTTTGAAGTGCTTCGGTAGCCTGATCACAACGCTGTTCCTGATAAAACTGTTCAGCGGTAACAAAGGCCAGCGAATCCTGCTGCGAACTGCTCACCTGCCCTACTCCCATCTTTTCGGTAAAAGCAAAATAGGTTTGTAAATCATTCTTTTCCATGTAGATACTCCGCAACAAATTGAGTGCTTCGCGCGATTCATTAGTTCCCGGATAACGACTAACCACTTGCTGCAAGCTTGTAATTGCGTGATCGTTCTGACTGTTATTGAAATAAATCATTCCGGTTTTCATCAGAGCCTGTCGGGCATAAGTTGAACGTGGCTTCTCGCGTACCAGTCTGTCGAAGCTGGCGATGGCCGATCTGCTATCTCCCGAAACAAGATGCGTAGAGCCAATCTCATACAAGGATAAATCGTAGTAAGAAGATTGCGGATATCTGCGAAGGAGATTTTCGAGCCGGGAAATCTTTTGGTTAGACTGTCCCATAGCTCCATAAGCCAGTCCCATCTGATAAAGTGCATAATCACCACCGGATTTGGAAGCCTGATCCACTTTTTCGTAAGTGTCGATAGCAGCCTGATATTGTTTCAGCATAAAATGACAGTCGCCAATCCTGAGCATCGCATCATATTGCAAGTCAGGAGCGGGAATGTAGGGTGCTGCAACAAATTGCCTGAAAGACGGCAAGGCCGATTTGTAATCCTTTTTACTAAAAAAAGTATATCCAAGGTTGTAGGTAGCCAATGGATAAATATCAAGATTTCGGGCACCACGCATACCCAAAAAGGCTTTAAAATACTTCTCGGCACCCCAATAATTCTTCTGATAATAAAAAGTTTCTGCGAGCCAAAATGTTGCTTCTGCTCTCCGTTCAGCCTGATTACTTTGTTGGGCAATCCGGTTAAAATAATCAGCTGATTTCTGTATCTCACCCTGATTAAATAGCTGAACGGCAAGCGAATAACTTAACTGATCGTAAATCTCCTGCATCTCAGGATCGCGTGAACCCAGTTTTTCGAGCTTGCTGAGTGCTTTGTCGTACTCTTTTGCTGCAAGATACAGGTGTATTATTAAACGTTCGGCTTCTGCAATACGCTCTGAATGAGGATTTGACTCGACAAATTCCTGAAGCAATTTTGCTGCTTCGCTAAAGGGATCAGTGCCAGCTGCCAAACTCAACCTGGCATAATTAAACAAGGCATCCTCGCTGATCTGATCATCATAACCTGCTTTATAAGCAGCCAGAAAAGCATTCTTGGCAAATTTCGTTTGTCCGGTCTCCACATAGCAAGAAGCCAGGTTGTAAGAAGCATATTGCTGAAGGCTGTCATCGGGTGGCCCTACCTGCTCAAAATTCCGGATAGCAGCTTGCATCTGACCTGCATTCATCTTACTTATCCCGATTTGATAATGATCTTCGCGGCCCAGCTTTCGTCTGTTTTGCCGTTCGTAAACTTCATAATATTGCAAGGCCTTTTCGTAATCTCCATTAGCATACCAGGCATCAGCAAGCATTTTTGCTATCTCGGGTTTACGGCGGTAATCGGCTTCTTTGTAAGCCGTCTCACCTAACTTAAGTACTTCATCCAGTTCGCCATTACGATATCGGATTTGCAGGATATAAAGCGGTATTTGCTTGCGATACGTGCGATCATCAGCGATGCTTTCGAATAGTTTCAAGGCTTGGTCGTCCTCATTGCGCAGGTAGTGAATATGCGCTTTGTAATAGGCAGCATCATTGGCATACTGACCACCCTGATCATAAACCTTATCAAACAGAAGCAAGGCCTTGTCGATTTCCTCATTCTGAAGTAGTGCATAAGCCATTTTGTACTGCACTTCATGCAGCTGTGCTGTCGTCAATCTTTGCTGATCTGTTTGCTCATAGGCCAGGATAGTTTCATTGTATTTTCTGTCGTCAAACAGCAATCCGCCCTGATAGAAACTCACAACCGGCATCCAGCTGCTACCGGGATAATCTTCTGCAAAACGGGCAATCAAAACGCCAGCATCATCTTCATCAAGATGATATGCGCTGGCAGCTTCAAAATATCTCGAATCAATATACATCTGGCTATTGGGATCTTCCAGTTTCTGAATCAAGTGGGCAAAAAGCTTTTGGGCAGCTCCATATTGTTTGTTAGCAAAAAACTCCCTGCCTTCCTGAAAGTTTTTCTGCGGATTCCATTCAGCAAGTTGTTTCTGTGCCTGCATTTGACCGGGCAAAAAAACACTCACTACAAACAAGATCAAAACATAACGATACAGCATAATCCGATTTTTTTCCGATTGCGAAGGTACAATTTCGGTGAAAAAGGAGAAGATGGATTTCATAACTAATCCGGGAATTTATTTTTCGCTACTATCAGCGCCTTAATGTGGCAAACGCCCGAACCAGTGAAATATTGCAAAAAGGCCGCAATGCGCACATTGCAGCCTTAAGCGTTGTAAAACCTGTAAGCGGGATTCTGTGCAATCTGAAGATGCTTAGTTTTCAGATCCGGCAGTCATTTATCTTGGACTGGCATCACTGCCAGCCTCCAGCGGCCTACCCACCGGCACCGGACGGGCAGCCCTTGATCGGCGAACCGAATTGCCGGTATATTTGGCCTTGCAGCCCATAAGGTTTACCCACATATCCGGTCGCCCGGATATGGCGTGAGCTCTTACCTCACGTTTTCACCCTTACCCCGATCGCAATCGGGGCGGTATTTTTTCTGTGGCACTGGCTGTGTTTGAAACATCACTGCTTCAAACCCTTCCCGTTAGGAAGTATGGTGCCCTGCGCTGTCCCGACTTTCCTCCGCATTGATTTGCAGCGACTACCCGGATTTACATCGGCAAAAATACAACATTTTAAGGCGTAATGTATTGTTAACCGACCTGCCAAAAGCTTAACATCCTGCTATTTTTTAATGCTTACTTTTGCAAGCACTTTTTCGAAAACTCCAAAACATGCGCGACCTGACAACAGGCAATGAAGGCAAACTGATACTCAGATTTACAATCCCTATGCTGATTGGCAATGTGTTTCAGCAGCTTTATAATATCATCGACAGCATTATCATTGGCAGGTATTTGGGCAACGAAGCACTGGCAGCAGTTGGAGCAAGCTTTCCATTGATCTTTACTTTGATATCACTGATCATTGGAATTGCAACTGGTTCAACAATTATCATCGCACAATTCTACGGTGCCCGAAATATCAAAAAAGTTCAGCAGGCCATCGAAACGATGTATCTCTTTGTTTTTACTGCTTCGGTTTTTTTGAGTATCATAGGAAATCTGGGTAGTACTTATATTTTTCGGTTGATTGATTTGCCCGAAAGTGTAATTCCCAGTGCAGCAGAATATTTCAATGTATATGCCTATGGTTTTATCTTCTTTTTCGGATTTCAGGGAACAAGTGCCATACTAAGAGGCTTGGGCGATTCTAAAACACCACTTTATTTTTTGGTCATCGCTACGGTAATGAATATCCTGCTCGATCTGTTGTTCGTTGTTGTTTTTGAATGGGGTATATCGGGAGTTGCTTATGCAACGATTATCTCGCAGGCAGGGGCATTCTTTTCGCTGATTTTTTTCCTGAATAAATCTCATAAAACAATACGCTTCAATCTTTTACAATTAAGTTTTGACAAAGATATTTTTATCAAAAGTTTAAAAATAGGCCTGCCAACAGGATTTCAACAAACCTTTGTTGCCGTGGGTATGCTGGCACTTTACAAAGTTGTTAATATGTTCGGAACCACAGTAATTGCAGCCTATGCCGTAGCCATGCGAATAGATTCGTTTGCAGCATTGCCAGCCATGAATTTTGGAGCCGCCTTATCATCTTTTGTCGGACAGAATATCGGTGCCGGAAAACTGGAGCGCGTGAAGCGAGGCATGATGGCCACCTTACGCATGACAACCTACATTTCGATAGGTGTTACTGTGATAGCATGGCTTTTTGCCGGACAAATCATGCAGCTCTTCACAACCGACATGGAAGTTGTGGAAGCAGGCAAGGACTATCTTTATATCGTGAGTGCATTTTATCTTTTATTTTCAGCCATGTTTGTGATGAATGGTGTGCTGCGTGGTGCCGGCGACACACTGATACCCATGTTTATTACACTTTTTGCACTCTGGGTAATTCGCATCCCTGCGTCCTGGTTTTTGGCACAACATTTTGGGCCAAAAGGCATTTGGTGGGGCATTCCGGTTGCCTGGGGAATTGGTGCTGTATTCTCGTTTATCTATTACCGCACGGGGCACTGGAAAATGAAATCTGTTGTAAATCCTACTTCAAAGTAGTTGAATTTCGCTGTAATAGTTGCCGAAGCTCATTGAAACAACTATTTCAAGGTGTACCTCAAATCCATAAATCCGGGATAAGCCAGAGTTCTTCCGCCTACCTGAATATAAGGCTTAACTTTAAGTAAGATGTCGGAAGGATTGCTCGGGTCGCCTGTCAGTTTAAATGCCAGATTCACCAAAGCATCCTGTGTTTCATCATTCAACACCTTAAATAAATCTATTGCAATGGGCATTGAAACATTGGAATTGGACATTGGAGCTACATTTACAGCCTGATTCATCTGTCCGGTGATCAACTGCCTGTTATCAACATAAAGCTCATAATCCATCCGGTTCATGGCTGCCGGTTTATTGTTTGGGTTATTGATGTTGAGCCCCAAATCAAAATGAACGGGCAATTCCCGTTTAAAAATTGCAGCCGACAACTGCATGATCTGTCCAGCTCCCAAATCAGATTTGCTTGTATGTTCATCTAACTGAATGCCAGCAATTTTCACCTTGTCAATACCTATTACATTAAACTCGCATAAGGCCAGTTGCTTCATCTGGCTCATCTGATCCAAAACATCGCAAGCAGTAAAAGACAATGCCAAAAGGAATACTACAGTAATGGATTTTAGTGTTTTCATAATTCTTGTTTTAATTTGATTTCCCAGCCCGTTTGCGTTGGTTTTCATCAAGTAATATCTTGCGTAAGCGCAAACTTCGGGGCGTTACCTCTAAATATTCATCATCGCGAATATACTCCATATATTCTTCTAACGAAAACCTTATGGCAGGAATTATCATTACCTTTTCGTCAGATCCGGATGCCCTTACGTTACTCAGCTTTTTGGTTTTGTTGATATTGATCACCATATCGCCGGCCCTGTTGTTTTCGCCAATCACCTGACCCATATAAACATCTTCACCAGGATTCACAAAAAACCTGCCTCTGTCCTGTAGTTTCCAGATAGCATAAGGTATGGCTGTTCCGGTATCCATCGAGATCAAGGCTCCATTTGTCTTGGCATTCAAATCGCCTTTCCAGGGTTCAAAGCCTTTGAAACGATGGGCAATGATGGCTTCCCCTTCCGTGGCGGTGAGCATATTATTGCGCAATCCAATAATCCCGCGCGCCGGAATCGAAAACTCCAGGTGCATACGATCGCCTTTTGGTGTCATCTCGGTCAGCTCGCCCTTACGCATGGTTACCTGCTCGATAACCCTGCCCGAAAAATCTTCAGGAACCTGAACCATAAGGCTTTCAATGGGTTCATGCTTCACTCCATCAATGGTTTTGATGATCACCCGTGGCTGGCCCAGCTGAAACTCATAACCTTCGCGACGCATGGTCTCGATTAAAATACTCAGATGCAAAATGCCACGCCCGTAAACCAGTAAGGCGTCAGGCGAATCGGTATCTTCAACCCTCAAAGCCAGATTTTTCTCGGTCTCCTTGAATAAACGATCGCGCAAATGTCGGGATGTGACGTATTTTCCTTCCTTTCCATAAAAAGGTGAATTGTTGATCGTAAAGAGCATACTCATGGTAGGCTCGTCAATCCGGATGGGAGGAAGAGGCTCAGGATTTTCAAAATCAGCCACGGTATCTCCAATCTCAAAATCTTCAATCCCCATCAGCGCGATCAGATCTCCGGCATGGACAGGCAATTTAGTCCGCTCCTTACCAAGACCTTCAAAAGTGTAAAGCTCCTTAATCACTGACTTACTGATGCTTCCATCACGTTTAACCAAGCTCACACTCATACCAGCCTGCAATTGTCCTCGCGACAAACGCCCAACGGCAATCCGACCTACATAAGAGCTGTAATCCAGAGAAGTGATCAACATCTGTGGTGTACCCTCCACATATTGTGCTTTGGGAATGGTTTCGATAATCACATCCAGCAGATACGAAACATCAGTGGTTTCATTGTTCCAGTGATCCGACATCCAGCCATTTTTTGAAGAGCCAAAAACAGTAGGAAAATTCAACTGATCCTCTGTAGCACCAAGGTTAAACATCAAATCGAAAACGGCTTCCTGCACCTCATCTGGCCGGCAATTGGGTTTGTCCACTTTGTTAACAACAACAATAGGTTTCAAACCAAGCTCGATAGCTTTCTGTAGTACAAAACGTGTTTGCGGCATCGGACCTTCAAAAGCATCAACCAATAGCAAAACGCCATCGGCCATATTGAGCACACGCTCCACCTCGCCACCAAAATCGGCATGGCCAGGTGTATCTATAATATTGATTTTTACATCTTTATAACGAACCGAAACGTTTTTGGATAAAATTGTAATGCCCCGTTCACGCTCCAGATCATTGTTGTCTAAAATTAGATCTCCCGTTTCCTGATTATCCCTAAAGAGTTTAACCTGATGTAACATGCGGTCAACAAGGGTGGTTTTACCATGATCGACGTGAGCAATGATGGCGATGTTTCTGATATTCTGCATTTAAGCTGGTAAAATTAGGTTTTAGAAAAGTGGTGCAAAATTAGAGCAATAATTCCTAACAGCACCAGCAAAAAGAATTATTTTTGCGCACGATCACATTGCAACCGTTTTAGCTGATGTTTTTCCTGGACAAAACTTCTCAAGATCCCTGGTTCAATCTGGCTGCTGAAGAATATCTGCTTCGGCAAACAGACATGGATGTTTTTATGCTCTGGGAAAATGCACCCTGCCTTGTTATTGGAAAACATCAAAACCCTGTGATGGAAATCAATGCTTCCTGTTTGATTGACGAAAAAATTCCAGTCATCAGAAGGATTTCCGGAGGTGGAACAGTTTTTCACGGGCCGGGAAACCTGAATTTTTCATTCATTACCACCAGCTCAGATCAAGAAGATAAAATCAATTTTCAAGGTTTCACAAAACCCATATTGGATTACCTGAACAGCAAAGGCGTTCAGGCCGAAATGACTGGCATAAGCAACCTAACCGTCAACGGACTCAAGTTTTCGGGCAATGCAGCGCACGTGTTCAAAAACCGAAGTATCCATCATGGCACATTGCTTTTTGATGCCGATCTGAAAGCTGTTGATCGTTGTCTGAGAAAAGTTGACTCAAGCATTCAAACCAAAGCAGTTCAATCCATCCGGGCACAAATCACTAATTTGAAGCCTTACTTCACGGATTATATGACTTTTGATGTTTTTAGAAATGAGCTTAAAGAATTTATTTGCAACGACTTTGCCATCAATGAAGAAGTCGCGCTTAATGCAAGTCAAAGGATCGAAACTCAAAAACTCGCATTAAACAAATACAAAACTTTAGATTGGAATTTTGGCTATTCGCCTTCCTATCAGCTCTACCGCAACTTTGAAATAAATGGTCGTGAAACCAAAATTTCGATTTCTGTAAACAAAGGCTTGATCTCAACTGTTACTATCGAAAATTTAAACAACAACAGTTTTATGCATGAGCTTCAGGAAAAACTTGTTGGCAAACCCCATAACCCTGAAGCGGTTCAGAAACTAATAAAAGAAATTTCCGATGAATCAACATTGGAATTAACACAAAGCAAATCAATTTTATATCAACTCTTTTAATCAAAAAACATGAATAAAGTAAATCAGATTTTCGATCGCCTCTGGGCTGATTACACCAATCAGAATCCTTCGGTACAAAAAGTTTATGAGCTTTTTGTAAAAGAAGGCGAAACAGTTGAAAATGACCATATTGCCTTTCGTACTTTTGATGATCCACGGGTGAATATTGATATTCTTTCCCGTGTTTTTTTGGAAGCCGGTTACACTTATAAAGGCGATTACCATTTTGAGGCCAAACATCTGTATGCCAAGCATTTTGAAATGGAAGGTCAGCCAAGGGTGTTTATTTCTCAACTAAAAACCGCTGACTTCAGTCCTTTTTTGCAGGAAACAGTAAAAAATCTTGTTGACCAAATTCCTGCATCATTGCTAAAATCTGACGAATTAATCTACAGCGGAACAAGCTGGGGAACACCTTCCTACGAAATTTATGAAAAGCTTCGTGAAGAATCAGAATATGCCGCATGGCTTTATGTAAACGGATTCTGTGCCAACCACTTCACAGTGAGTGTGAACGGACTGGAAAAATTCAACAGCATGGAAAAAGTGAACCAGCTTTTGAAAGATAACGGTTTCAGGATTAATGATTCTGGTGGAGAAATCAAGGGAAATCCGGCTGAGTTACTTGAGCAATCCAGCATCCGCGCCGAAATGATTGATGTAGATTTTACGGAAGGCAAAAAAGAAATCCCGGGCTGTTATTACGAATTTGCCCGTCGCTATCCCGATCAGAGTGGAAAGCTTTATTCAGGTTTTATAGCCAAATCGGCTGATAAAATTTTCGAAAGCACTGATAAGGTTTCTTAATCTAATTGCAATTTTCCCAAATCCTTGAGAGTATAAATCCAAATACTTTCAAGGACTTTTTCAACATCTCTTACATAATCTTTTGGATGTATGCTATAAAATAAAAAATAATTCCATTTTTATTGCGTATATACTAAACTTTATTACTTTTGAATGGATTTTTAGCATACATAATATAAAAAATGGAAAACACGATTATTCCACGCCCGCAATATATGAACCGCATAAAACCTTTTGTCGGTAAGCAATTGATAAAAGTGTTAACAGGACAAAGGCGAGTAGGTAAAAGTTACATTTTGAGGCAGTTGATGCAAGACGCAGAAGCAATTAGTCCCACCTCAAATATTATCTACATCAATAAGGAAGATATGCGTTTTGACAAAATTAAAACAGCAGAAGACCTTTATGATTATGTTCAGAAAAAAAGTAAAGAAGGAGTTCTAAACCGTGTTTATATAGATGAAATACAAGAGATTAAGAATTTTGAAAATGCACTTAGAAGTTTACTGTTAAATCCAACTTTTGATATCTATTGTACCGGCAGTAATGCCAATATCCTTTCCGGCGAACTTGCTACATACCTTAGTGGAAGGTATATTGAATTCCCCATTAACAGCTTGTCATTCAATGAATTTATAACATTTAACGAACTGACAAACACAAGAGAATCCATGATGCAATACATCAGATATGGAGGCTTACCTTATCTGAAACACCTGCCACTTGAGGATGAAATTGTTTATAATTATCTCAAAGGCATCTACAATACAGTTTTATTTCGGGATGTAATTATGCGTTTCGATATCAGAAACTCTGCATTTCTGGAAAATTTAACGCTATTTTTAGCTGATAATATTGGGCAACAGTTTTCAGCTAATAAAATAAGTGCTTACTTAAAATCTCAGCGTACTGCTATTGCAGCTTCTCAAGTAATTCAATACATTGCCCACCTGTCAAATGCTTTTTTAATACACCGAGTTCCTCGTTTTGATATTTCAGGAAAACGACTTTTCGAAATTGGTGAAAAGTTTTACTTCGAAGATATTGGTATTCGAAATGCCTTAACCAGTTTTAAGTTAGCGGATATTGGTAAAATAATGGAAAATATTGTATATCATCACCTTAAATGTAATGAGTATGACATAAAGGTGGGTCAAACCGGCAACAACGAAATTGATTTTGTTGCCAGTAAACATGGCGAACTGCTTTATATTCAAGTATGTTATCTTCTACAAGATGAAAAAACAATTGCAAGAGAATTTGGAAACCTTGAGAAAATATCAGACAATTATCCAAAAATTGTTGTCTCAATGGACGATTTCAAGGGTAATACTCATCGTGGAATTCAACATTACAATCTGCTGGATTTTCTTAATCTGACATTTTAAACGCTACAGACATGCGCGAATCAAAACTCTACAAAGCACTTGCACAACTCGAAATAAATTTCAAAGGCGACATTCACATTGATGATGCCACACGGCTGATATACGCCACTGATGCTTCCGCTTATCGCGAAAAACCGCTGGCTGTTGCTTTGCCACGTGATGCCGCTGATATCAAATTGCTGATTCAGTCTGCCAAGGCGAATGGTTTCTCCCTGATTCCGCGAGCAGCAGGCACTTCGCTTGCCGGACAGGTCGTTGGAAATGGTGTGATCGTTGATATTTCGCGCTATATGACCCAAATCATTGAGCTCAATGCCAATGAACGCTGGGTTCGTGTGCAGCCTGGTGTAATTTTAAGCGAACTGAATCAATACCTCGAGCCTCACGGACTATTTTTTGGCCCTGAAACTTCCACTGCCAACCGTTGCATGATGGGCGGCATGTTGGGAAACAACGCTTGCGGAGCTCATTCATTGGTTTACGGAAGCACCAGAGACCACACCCTCGAAATTAAAGCCTTGCTCAGCGATGGCAGTGAAGCGATTTTTGGAGAACTGGACAACGAAAGCTTCCAGCAAAAATGTGCACAAAACAATTTGGAAGGCGAGGTTTACAAAACTTTGAATGAGATTCTGAGTAACCCACAAAATCAAAAACAAATAAAGGAAGAGTATCCTGATGCTTCCATCAAACGTCGAAATACCGGTTATGCTATTGATTTACTACTTGATACGGAACCATTTACATCAGGAGCGCCAAAAATTAATTTGAGCAAACTACTAGCCGGTTCTGAAGGCACGCTGGCTTTTACAACCGAAATCAAACTAAACCTTGTACCACTACCACCAAAAGCCAAAGCACTGGTTTGTGTACATTTTGAATCTATCGTTAATGCTTTAAAAGCCAATTTAATAGCTTTAAAATTCCAGCCTGTTTCGGTGGAGCTGATGGACAAAACAGTGATGGATCTCACCAAAGAAAACATCGAGCAGGCCAAAAACAGATTTTTTGTAAAAGGCGATCCCGCTGCCATTCTGATTGTCGAATTTGCTGAAGCAGATTTTGAAACTACCGATCAAAAAATCACAGCGATGGAAACGGCCATGCGTGAGGCCGGATTCGGAAATCACTTCCCAGTTGTGAAAGGCGCGGATATGAATCGTGTATGGGATCTTCGCAAAGCAGGATTAGGTGTTTTGAACAATATGCCTGGTGACGCGAAGCCCGTTCCTGTGATCGAGGACACTGCCGTAAACCCGGAAGTTTTACCCGATTATATCCATGATTTCGATGAGATGCTGGCCAAATATGGTAAAAACTGTGTGTATTACGCCCATGTTGCGACAGGCGAACTGCATTTGCGGCCTGTTCTCAACCTGAAAGATCCAGTTGATGTAGAACTCTTTTACACCATCGCCCGCGAAACAGCCTTGCTGGTCAAGAAATACAAAGGTTCGCTGAGCGGAGAGCATGGCGATGGCAGATTACGCGGCGAATTTATCCCACTGATGGTTGGTGAGCATAATTATACATTACTCAAAAATATAAAGGCCAGCTGGGATCCACACTATATCTTCAATCCTAACAAGATTGTTGATACCCCAAAAATGAACACAGCACTGCGCTATACTCCCGGGCAGGAAACACGTAAAATTAA
>JAQVGO010000104.1 GCA_028696715.1 Bacteroidales bacterium | reverse complement strand
ATAGCCACAACCAACAAAACCAACATCCTGGCCATCGGCGATCTGGCATCCACCATCGTAACCAACAACTTGTCGAAAATTCCTTTGCCCAAAGCCAATATCAGACTGCTTTGCAACCCAAAATTTGTGGAGCTCCTGGCTGATTCCGGAATCCAACAAGCTGAATTAGAGCAGCTCCATCCCGAAGAATTATTCCATCTTAACAAACACTACCTCATCCTTTGCGACCTTACCTACAGCGAGTCTGCAGACCTTGCTATCAAAGCCGGCAACTATCTCTCGCAACATCAAATAAGAAATTCCTTTATCACCATCCTACCATTCCGATACCAGGGAATCACCACACGCCAAACCGCCGAAGCAGCCCTAAACATCCTCTCACAGCAAACCAGCTGCCAACCCTTCGACCTCGAAGATCTCCGCACCCATCACGGCGACCAGTGCTTCACCGAAGCCTTCAGTCAGCTGGAGCAGCATATCCTGCAACAAATCTTAAATAAAATTTGATTTCAATTGTTCACTAAAATCATTCCACTAAGGTGTAACTATCTTGAAAACAATTATATTCGTTGTTTGCTATGCTGGTCTATCGAAAAAACTACCAGCCATTACATCTGCCTGCGCGGCATCACCAGCACCTCTCCAACCATCACTTCATCCGGCTGTGTGAGTGCATAATAGATAGCATTAGCGATATCTTCTGCTGCCAGCGGAACCATATCACCTCCTCTTTTGCTAAAACTTTCCAAAATATCCTGATCGGTAATGGTTTGTGTAAGTTCGGTTGCCACAGCTCCGGGTTCAATTGCCGTAACCTTAATATTCATTGAGGGCGTGAGCTCCATGCGCATGGCTTCCGAAAGGGCAGTAACCGCAAACTTTGTTGCGTTATAAACCGCAAAACCAGGCCAAACTTTACGCCCTGCCACAGAAGAAATATTAATAATATGTCCTCCACCCTGATTTTTCATCACAGGAAGCACACCGGCAATACAATACAGCAAACCTTTCAGATTCACATCAATCATACGATCCCATTCGTCAATCTTCAACTTATCCATATACGAAACAGGCATCAATCCGGCATTATTGACCAAAACATCAATGCGTCCATAACTCTCCGTAATTTCTTTGAAAGCACTTAGTACTGATTCTCGTTCAGTAATATCAAGCTTGATCGTCATCGATTCGGTTTGATACGCATCCATCAATTCCTGAGCCAGTTCCTGGAGGCGTTCTTCGCGACGGGCTATTAATACCAAACGTGCACCATCAGCGGCAAGTTTGCGGGCCGTGGCTGCTCCGATACCACTTGAAGCACCGGTAATCACAACAATTTTGTCTTTTAAAATCATATTATATCTTTTAGGGTTTGAATGCTAAACAAGTGTAAAAGCAAATGGTTTCACCCAATTGGCACTAATAACCATATCGCTCTTTCCATAAGTTACGAAGGTTACGGCGCATTTCTTCTTCCCTGGGATTTTTTCCGGGATCATATACTATTGTTCTACTGATCTCTTCCGGTAAAAATTCCTGCTCGGCAAAACTCCCCGGAAAATCATGCGCATATTTATACTCAGCACCATAGCCAAGCTCTTCCATCAACTTTGTAGGCGCATTTCGCAGAGGCAAGGGCACTGACAAATCTCCGGTTTTTCGGACAATTTCCTGGGCTTTGTTAATGGCCATATAGGAGGCATTACTTTTGACTGAACACGCCAGATAAACAGCAGTTTGCGACAAGATAATCCGGCTTTCCGGAAAACCAATTTTTTGCACCGCTTCAAAACAACTATTCGCCAACAGCAAAGCATTGGGATTGGCATTACCGATATCTTCGGAAGCCAAAATCAACATGCGTCGGGCAATGAAAAGCGGATCCTCTCCGGCTTCGATCATGCGCGCCAGATAATACACCGCAGCATTGGGGTCGCTGCCACGCATGGATTTGATAAAAGCAGAGATGACATCATAATGCATCTCACCTTTTTTGTCGTACTTCACCAGGTTATTCTGGATACAGCGTTTCGCATCTGCATCGCTGATGACTAATTCTGCTTTGCCCGGAATTTCCTCAGCCAACACATCTACTACCAATTCAATGGCATTTAATAATTTACGCGCATCACCACCACTTATTTGGAGCAAGGCGCTAATTTCCTTCAGTTGGATCTTGCGCTCGTAATCCTTTTCAAGCGTGACTATAGCATTATCAAGCAATTTGAGTAAATGTTTCTTTTCCAGTGATTTAAGTACATAAACCTGCGAACGACTCAAAAGCGGAGCAATCACCTCAAAAGATGGATTTTCGGTTGTGGCTCCAATCAAAGTAACCAATCCCTTTTCGACAGCAGCAAGCAAGGAATCTTGTTGTGATTTACTAAACCGATGAATTTCATCAATAAAAAGTATAGGTGGTTTAGCCAGCATCCTGGCCCTTTCGATTACTTCGCGCACGTCCTTCACACCTGAACTTACCGCACTGAGCACAAAAAACTGTCTGTCGGTTTTTTGGGCAATGATATGGGCAAGCGTTGTTTTTCCAACTCCGGGCGGCCCCCAGAAAATCATCGAAGGAATGCGTCCGCTTTCCAAAGCCCGGCGCAGAATAGCTCCGTCACCTACAAGATGTTCCTGACCAATATATTCATCCAGTGTTTGAGGGCGCAACAATTCAGCCAGGGGTTGAGTAGATTTGTTCATCAGCTAATGCAAATTTGCCACAAAGTTAAGATGCTTTCGGCAGCCATACCAGTTTTGATATTGAAAATCCAATTCAGTACAATTTTATACTTTTGTGTTTCATTATAATTCAAGTGAAATGAAGGTGTTGATGATGTTTTGTGATTCCTTTTCGTATCGTCCGGCGATAAAAAACCTGGAAACAGCCCCCGAAGTTGAATCACCAGAAAGTTTTAAGGATGTGCTTGTTGCGTTTATTCAGGCCGAAGAAAACGACGAGGAAGACCCCAAAGGAACGGAAGATAAACTACTCAATGTAGTGAAATGGGGCGCCCGCAAGAACAACAGCCGACATGTGATCTTACATTCCTTCGCGCATCTTTCGGAGAGCAAGGCCAGCCCAGAATTTACACATGAACTTTTCAACCGCTCCCAACAGCGCATGCGCAAGGCTGACTGGCAATGCGAGCAAACGCCTTTTGGCTATTTTCTGGATTTACAGCTTTCGGCGCCAGGCATTTCGCAGGCCAGGATTTTCAAATCTTTCTGATCTCGATCAATGGCGGACAACTTTGCCATTTCGCTGACCCAATTGAGAAATGATCAATGGAAACTTTTCTAGATTAAAAGGCTTGCTGATGTACTCATTCATACCGGCTTCCAAACATTTTTGCCGGTCGTCTTTCAAAGAATTAGCCGTGATGGCAATGATTTGAACTGGTTTTTCGGTTTTAAGATCCTGCTCCAGTTGTCTGATTTTTCTGGTTGCCGTAATCCCATCCATCACCGGCATTTGGATATCCATCAAAATAAGATCGTAGAGGTTCTGTTTGAACTTTTCAATGGCTTCTTTTCCATTTACAGCCAAATCAACCTCAAAACCCATTCCACGAAGGCTTTGCAACGAAACTTTCTGATTGATCAGATTATCCTCAACAAGGAGAATTTTCCGAATTTTGCTCTCTTCAACAAAGCCCGGTTCAGTGCCGATGAGCAACTTTACAGTAAACCAAAACCTGGCTCCCCTGCTCTGCTCACTCTCAAATCCTATTGTACCTCCCATAAGATCAGCCAGATGACGCGAAATTGTAAGTCCAAGCCCCACACCGCCATGTTTTCTGGTATAACTTTGATCGCCTGATTGAAATAATCCCCAGATTTTCTCTCTTTGGTCTTCCGAAATTCCAATACCTGAATCGGTTACCTCCATATGAATCAATGCCTCGGCTTCATCCTTTTGAATAAGCCTGGCACTAAACAATATCGAGCCGGAATCGGTGAATTTTATTGCATTATTTAACAGATTGCCGGCAATTTGTCTGATTCGAGCCATATCTCCAATAAGATAAACCGGAATGTTTTCGTCGATGCGCGTTGTAAATTCCAAACCTTTTTCACTGGTTTCCTTGCGATAAGTTGCTAAAAGCTCATGCAGCTCGTTGTGAAAATGAAAATTTAACTGATCCAATTGCAACAGATTACACTCCAGTTTGGAATAATCGAGCATATCATTGGTCATTCGGATCAGGTTGTGGCTCAACATATTAATTTCGTTGTGCAGGGCAGCCAACTCATCATCAACTGGCATTTTGCGGGCTATGGTCAACAAGCCAATGATTCCATTTAAAGGCGTTCTGATTTCATGGCTGATATTAGCCAAAAAACGTGTTTTGGTTTGATTTGCAGCTTCTGCTTCCTCTTTCAGCCTGATCATTTCTTTTAAGTTATGCTCCAAATCTTTTTTTTGGTTATCGATAAGCTGATGTCGCTGTTCGAGGAGATGAAGTAAACGCTTGTTGGTGGCTGTTTGTTTTCTGGAATTGACTATCGCAAACAAAAGGATAACTAGCAAAACAACAAGCAATAAGCCAATTATCCAAAAAGTTGATCCTTGTTCATCCACCAGCAACAACTTAATACTCAGGTCAGTTCTAGACCAACCTGCCAAATACCAAAAATGAATCAGATAGAGGAATATCATTAAGTAGTGGACAAAAAAAACAAAAATTGAGCTGCAATCGGTTAAATGTTCAAAATATGTGCCATATTAAAAACTACTGTATGATTTTGTTTTTCAAGGAATAATAAATCCAAACAGAAATTTAATTTCCAATTTCAGGAAATGTTTTCCAGAAAATGGATTTAATGTCAGGTTAAAAAAAGATCAGTTGTATTTTCCTGTGTCGGTCTTGAAAATCAAAAACTTGGACGAAAGTGAAAACTCAGGTGATTTGATCAATTGCAACGCATCAATTTCTACGAAGAAACGAAAACGACCCAATGTAAGTTCCTCCTTACGAATAATATGCAAGATCGAGCTCTTTTCAATAAAAAAACGCATACCGCTTTGATCGGGCAGGGGTTTGAGTTCGATTCTCAAATCGGGATAAGCGTTAAAAAACAACTTCCGCAATGCCCGTTTCTTTTGAATGAGTTCCATCCCAAAAACATAGTTTGCTGATTCAGAAACATGGGACGATCTACACTCCAGCTCTATGATAGATCCTTCAGTTCTGGGGTTATGGTCGAAGATAATAAATTGCCATCCTCCTACAAATTGTTCGGAAATTTTATAGGTCTTCGGCCTGTTTTTGTACCATTTTCTGAATGCATAAGCCGTGGCAAACAAAACCACCAAAACGATTATCCCCAATTGATCAGCTGACATGAAACGAATTTTGGACAAAAATACAAATTAAGTGCAGCAAAGCTTTCATTTAGAATTTTCCCAGAGAAGTCATCCATTCGATGAGCAGAAAATCTTGTATTTTTGACCTCTTAATAGCTATTATCATGGATGAAGAACTTCTAAGCAGCATCAAAAGCTTCCTGAATTTCGAGATAATTAAACTGGAAAAGGTTCAGGTTAACATTTACGAAATCCTGATTGGTATTTTAACAATCTTAATCACCGCACTAGTGCTCAGACTTTTGCGTCGTATTTTTAAGAAAGTGAGTCAAAAAGGTGTGATGGATGTCGGCACTTCCAACTCTCTTTATCAGATCATTAAATATTTTATCTGGGTTGTTGTTTTTGTTTTAATCCTGGACACGGTTGGCGTTAAAGTCAGCATTTTTATCGCCAGTGCGGCTGCCTTACTCGTAGGTGTTGGCCTTGGATTACAACAACTTTTTAATGATATTGCCAGCGGTATCATCCTGCTCATTGAACGAACTTTGAAAGTGAATGATGTGGTAGAGATGGAAAACGAAATGGTAGGTCGTGTGGTTACCATAGGTTTAAGAACTTCAAAAATCAACACTCGCGACAATATTCTGGTTATCGTACCCAACTCACAATTGGTAAACGATCGTGTGATAAATTGGAGTCATGCAGATGCATTAACACGCTTTCATGTGAATATTGGCGTGGCTTACGGGAGTGATATTGACTTGGTAACCAAGGTGTTAAAATCATGCGCCAAAGAACATCCCAATATCGTAAGCAAACCGGAACCTTTTGTTCGTTTTACTAATTTTGGCGATTCAAGTCTGGATTTTCAACTTTTTTTCTGGACCAAAGAAGCCTTTGCAGTTGAAAACACAAAAAGCGATTTACGTTATAAAATAGACAAAGCCTTCCGTGAACACAAGATTCAGATTCCTTTTCCGCAGCGCGATGTTTACCTTAAATCAACAACATAAATAAATCAGAAACACATTAAAATCTCCTCATATGAATCTAAAACGCATCTACTATTTTCTCCTCATTTTTAGTCTTATAGCACTTATTCATAATCCTTTGTCAGCCTGCACCAATTACCTGATCACAAAAGGTGCATCCACTGATGGATCCACAATGATCAGTTATGCTGCCGATTCTCACATTCGCTATGGCGAGTTGTATTTCAGTCCGAGAGCCGACTGGCCCGAAGGCAGCACTGTAACCATATTCGATCGTGGAACGGCTGAACCGCTGGGCGAGATTCCACAGGTAGCGCATACCTATCAGACCATTGGTTTTATGAACGAATTTCAGCTTGCCATTGGCGAAACAACTTTCGGCGGCAGGCCTGAATTACAAGACACCACAGGCCTGATGGATTACGCCGCTCTGATGTTTATTGCCCTGCAACGTGCCAAAACAGCACGCGAAGCAATCCAGGTAATTGGAACTCTGGTGGAAGAACACGGCTATGCCAGTAGTGGGGAGTCCTTTTCTATTGGCGATCCCAACGAAGTTTGGATCATGGAAATCATTGGCAAAGGAACTGATTTGAAGTATGATAAAAAACTAATGAAAGAAATAAACACCCAAAAAGGAGCCGTTTGGGTAGCCGTCAGGATTCCGGATGGTTATATTTCGGCTCATGCCAACCATGCCCGAATTACTAACTTTCCGCTGGCGGATGGAAAAACTTCCATTACAGACCAAATGTGGGACGAGCTGGAAAGCCCTGAACTCAGGGTGATTTATGCCCATGATGTGATCGATTTTGCCCGCCGGAAAGAATATTATAAGGGCGAGGATAAATCATTCAGCTTCAGCGATACCTATGCTCCGCTCGAGTTTGGCGCAGCCAGATTTTGCGAACTCAGGGTTTGGGCAATGTTTGATCAGGTGAACAGCCAAATGGATCAATACTGGGATTATGCAGCAGGCCTGGATATGGACAATGATCGCATGCCTTTGTTTATCAAGCCTGACCGTAAAATCAGTGTGGAAGATCTGATGCAGTTTAAAAGAAATTATCTACAGGGAACTGAATTAGATATGTCGCAGGATATTGGAGCCGGTCCCTACGGTTTGCCCTACCGTTGGCGTCCGCTAACCTGGGAACATCAGGATTCAACTTATTTCCATGAAAGGGTAACCGTTACGCAACAAACCGGTTTTTCGTTTATCGCCCAGATGCGCAGCTGGCTGCCCAACGAAATTGGCGGCATCAACTGGTTTGGTGTGGATGATGCCGGCACCACGGTTTATGTGCCTTTTTATGCTTCCATGAATCGCATTCCGCAAGCTTATCAGGAAGGCTTTGGCGATATTTTAAGCTATGAAAAAGATGCCGCTTTCTGGGTTTTTAATCGGGTGGCACATTTTGCTTATTTATTCTACAACAGGGTGATGCCCGACGTCAAAGCAGTTCAGAATGAGCTGGAACAAAAGTTTATAAATTATGTAGGAGCTACTGATGCCGCTGCACTAAATCTATACGAAAAAGACCCTAAGCTGGCTGTTGATTACCTGACGGATTATTCCTGTAATATGGCACAAATGACTGTTTCGCGCTGGCAAAAGTTAAGTGAGTTTTTACTTGTGAAATACCTGGATGGCAATATGAAACAAGAGAAAGACGGAGAATTTCAGCGAAATCCCTGGGGATATCCCTTGCCACCAAAATTTCCAGGTTATCCGGACAGTTACAAAGAGCAGATTTTGCGCGAAACCGGTGACCGCTTTTTGTATCGCTAAACCGTTTTTGATTTAGTTCATTTCATAGGTAAGTGGCGCGTCAGGCCCGATTGGTAAGCCAAAAATCATCCAGATTACAAGCATGATTATCCATACGATGGAAAAAATGACGGTGTAAGGCAACATGGTGGAAATAATCGTTCCGATACCGGCTTTTTTATCGTACTTCTGCATAAAAGCCACTATCAAAGCAAAGTACGACATCATGGGCGAGATAATATTGGTAACTGAATCACCGATACGATAAACCACCTGCGTAAGTTCGGGGCTGTATCCGAGCAACATAAACATGGGAATGAAAACAGGTGCCATGATTGTCCATTTGGCCGAGGCACTTCCCATCACCATATTGATCATAGCCGTGATGATGATAAACCCAATCATCAGCGGAATGCTGCCCAAACCCGATGCCTGGAGTGCGCTGGCTCCTTCGATGGCAAAGATCAATCCCAGATTGGTCCATTTGAAGTATGCCACAAATTGTGCTGCAAAAAACACCAAAACGATATACACCCCAAGTGCTTCCATCGATTTTCCCATGCCTTTCATCACATCATTATCGCTTTTGATGGTTCCTGCACCTATGCCATAAGCAATACCCATCACAGCAGCCGTGATAAAAATAATTGCCACAATGCCATCCATAAAAGGTGAATGCAGCAAGCTACCTGTTTCGGCATCGCGCAAAAAGCCATTGGACGGCAATGTACCCCACAACATGATGCCAATCAACACAATAGCTGTAAAAACGGCATAACGCAAACCTTTTTTCTCTTCCTTGCTCAGGCGTTTGATCTCCTCCGTTTCCGAACCGCCGTATTTACCCAGACGTGGCTCCACAATCCGTTCCGTAACCCAGGTGCCGGCAGCTGCAATCAAAAATGTGGAAGCAAACATGAAATAATAGTTTGCCGCAGGGTTTACTACATAATTTGTGTCGATAATTTGTGCTGCCTCCTGCGAAAGTCCGGCCAGCAAGGGGTCGATCGTTCCGAGCAATAAGTTGGCACTATAACCACCCGAAACGCCGGCAAATGCAGCAGCCATACCGGCGATGGGATGCCGCCCCACAGCCAGAAAAATGATGGCACTGAGCGGGACCAGCAACACATAACCTACCTCGCTGGCTGTATTGGATAAAATGCCGGCAAAAACAACAACAAAGGTCAGAATCCGGCGCGGCGAGGAGAGCACCATCAGGCGCAGCGCAGTGCCAATAAGTCCCGAACCTTCCGCAAT
>JAQVGO010000103.1 GCA_028696715.1 Bacteroidales bacterium | reverse complement strand
GATGCACCAGGGCATAGGTTGGATGATGATAGGTTTCCTGAAAAACCTGATAGGTTCCTATGCCGGCTTCGTGGATTGTTTTAAAGCCCTCAATATCAAAAGGTGCGGCATTGATATTTACCCTGCGGATCTCGCCATGGTCTTTTTTAACGCTGTAAACCGTGCGCACGGTATCAGCAATAAAATCGGCTGAGTAGGTGCGATGTTCGCCATAAACCAGAATCAAACGTTTTTGGCCGTGTTCTTCCAGGGCTTTCACGTTTTCGATCAGTTCTTCTTTGGTAAGGGTTTTGCGGATAGCACTTTTGTTGGAAGCTTTGAAACCACAATAGCGGCAGTTGTTTGAGCAGTAGTTGCCCACATAGAGCGGAGCAAAAAGCACGATACGTTTCCCGTAAACCTTTTCTTTGAGTTCGCGGGCACCATTCTTGATTATCTCGATCGATTCGCTGTCGGAAGCCTTGAGCAAAACTGCTGTTTCGGCCAGACTGAGACGGTTTTTATCAAGAGATTTTTGTACGATGGCCCTCACTTTTTCGGGTGTGGATTCAGTTTGGTTGATGTAATCCCAAATCTCTCCATCATCAATGAAGGGCTGCATGGGAACATCGGGTATTTTATAGTTTTCGGGAGTGAATTTCACGTCAGTTAGTTTTAAAATTTTAAAGTCGTGGCAAAGATACAGTGAAAGTAGTTCCTTCGTCGGGTTTGCTTTCCACTTCGATGGTGCCATTGTATTGTTCGATCATTTTTCTGGTGATCGACAAGCCTAGTCCGCTGCCGGTGATTTCCTTGGTTTTGGAGTTCTTGATGCGTACAAAATCCTGAAAGATTTTATCACTATCCTCTTCGCTCATCCCAATTCCGTTGTCGGAAACCTTAATTTCGAGGTCTTTGCCGCGATCGCAGATACAAACCTGAACTTTTCCGCCGTCTTTGTTGTATTTCACCGCATTGGAAATGAGGTTGTTAAAAACTATCTCCATTTCATTGGCATCGGCCAGCAGCTGTGGGTCGCCCTGCACATCGAGCTTCATTTTTACAGATCGCTGGATGGCGTAAGGTTCCATAGTATCCATAGCCATTTTCGCTATTTCGGCAAGATTAACATCCCGCATCTTACGTTCTTTTTTGCCTGATTCTATTTTGGTCAGATCAAGCAGATCCATGATGAGGTTGCGCATCCCTTTGAGGCGTGTGAGCGATCGGTCGATCATACGATCGTAATCTTCCACCTTATCACCAAACTGTTTTTCCTGCATCATCTTCAGGTAGCCTTCCACGGCATTGATGGGCGATTTAAGTTCGTGCGAAAGCACCGAAAGGAACTGAAAACGAATCTGTTTACCTTCTTCCTGCATCTTACGCGTCATGCGTTTGAGGAAAAGATGCTTGGCCACATTTTCGATTGAAGCGCGCAGTTCCTGAGGCGTAAAAGGCTTGGGCATGAAGTTGTAGGCTCCATTGCGTGTGGCTTTGATGGCCAGATCGAGCGAGGCATAGGAGGTGATCATCATCACGGCTACATCAAAATTTTGCTGTTTGATGTATTCCAGCACTTCGATGCCATCCATACCGGGAAGTTTGTTATCGAGAAGCACCACATCCACCGGTTCACTGTTGAGTACGTCGATGGCATCTTCACCGGTGCCGGCTTCGATCAGGTGAAAATCAAAATCTTCATCCATGAAGGGATAGCCCACGGTATAATTGCCCAAAATGCGTGTTACGCCGGAGCGGATACCAGGCTCGTCATCCACAACAAGCACATGTAAGGTTGCCATGATTAATAAGTTTTAGAGTTTCAACAATTTATTGATTTCGCGGTGCAGCTGATCAGGACGGATGCCTTTATCGAGATACAGATCGGCTTTGATCCAGTCGCGATCGTTTTCGTTGTACAAATCAAAGTTGTATCCTGTTTCGGCTGTAACGGCTGAAGCCAGAATGATAGGCATATCAGGATATTTGCGTTTGGCTTTGTAAGAAAGGATGAATCCGCTGTCTTCCTGCTCCATCATCAGGTCGAAAATGGCCAGATCGGGTTTTACGGTTTCCAGCACTTTTTCGGCTTCGGCCTGGCTTTCGGCTGTTTTTACCCTGAAACCCAGGTTTTTTACCATTGCCTCCATCTGAAACAGATAATCGGCATCGTCATCGGCAATCAGAATCAGTTTTTTTTCGTTGCTCATGGTTTGCAATTTTTTATCAATAATTAAATCGGATTACGGGGCAAGCGGATGGTAAAAGTTGTACCTGTTGGCCCTTTTTCCGGATCAGTATTTGAATTAACGTCTATTTTTCCTTTATGCATTTTCACAATGCCATAGCATAGCGGCAGTCCAAGACCTGTGCCTTTTCCTACCTCTTTTGTTGTGAAGAAAGGTGTGAAAACCTTTTCCATATTTTCAGGCGAAATACCAATGCCCTGATCGTTTATGGCGATAACCACATCCTCTCCTTTTTCGCTAACCGAAAGGGTGATTTCGCCACCATGAGGCATGGCTTCCACGGCATTTTTTTCGAGATTTGTGAGCACCTGCATCATCTGATCGGCATCCAGATATACATAAGGATCATTCAGCTCAACCTGAAGTTTGATCGATATATTTTTGGGACATACGATGCTTTGAATGCTTCGGCTTACAAATTTTTCGAGATGGGTTTCGGTTAGACGAACCTGATTTTTGCGGGCAAAATTGAGTAATCCTCCCACTATCTTGCGGCAGCGTTCGGCTTGCTCCACAATCAGTTTCAGGTCTTCCTTGGTGGTGTCGTCAACGGTGTCGTCCATCAGCATATTGCTGTATAAGGTAATAACACCCAGCGGATTGTTAAGCTCGTGGGCAATACCGGCAGATAACTGACCCATATGTGCCAGCTTCTCTGATTGTTTGAGTGCTTCGCGCGCGCTTGCCAGCTCCTGATTGCTCAGGTTTACCTTTTCGATGGACTGATGCAGTTTTTCGATGGTGTAAGGCAGGCACATCTCTGTTTCGGCCAATCCTTGTGTTATGGCAATGGCATGTTCCACGCAGGTGTCGTAGCCACAGGCTCCACAGTCGAGATAATCTGAGAGGTCGTTTTTGCCCATTTTTTTGAGCACCTCGGCAATGGCATTCGAAGAAGGGATATGTGTGCGGCGATCCATCTGAGTGAAGCTGGTAGAGAGATCAACGGTTTTTGCTATTTCCATATCGGCCTCCCATTGTTGCTGGTCGAAATTGTCCAGTTTTTGTGCCACATAATTGGAGATGCAGGAACGACGCAGGTATTTTTTCCCTTCTTCGCTCATGCCCGGCCCCATGATGCAGCCTTCGCAACAGAGCAACTCCAGATGACGGGCATTCAATGCGCCTTGTGCGAATTCGTTCAAGGCATCTTTAACATTAATGCGGCCTTCGGCAACCACCACATCGCCTTTGGTGATATCGGCTTCTACGTCCATATTTTGCAACAGGCCGTGGCTCACCGGAAATATAGCTCCTTTGCCTGCAATGGGAGGATCGAAATCACGCATTTGATCTTCGTCCGGTTTGATGCGGTTTCGGCTAAACAATTCGCGCAATTCAGTAAAAGTGAGCGCATAATCAATTTCGTTTGATTCGGCTTTTTTTGCCACACAAGGCCCAATGAAAACCACCTGCAGCTCCTCACCATATTTCTTTTTCAGGAAACGTGAGCTGGCAACCATGGGCGATACCAGCGGTGCCAGATTACCCACCAACTCGGGCAGGTAATGTTCCACATAAAACACGATGGCAGGACAATCAGAAGAGATGATGCCTTTGGAGTTGTTTTGCTGATAGAGTTCCTTATAGGCAACCGACACCATGTCGGCACCGAATGCTACTTCGGTAACCAATTCAAAACCAAGTCTTTTAACCATTCCAACCAGGATACGGTAATCTTCTATTTCTGTAAACTCTGCCGGAAAGCTTGGTGCCAGACATGCTGCCGTACGTTGCCCGCTTTTCAACAACTCACTTACTTCATCTATCTGTTGCAGATAAACTTTAGCCTCCTGACGACACACACGCACACAATTGCCACAGCCGATGCAGCGCTCGCTGAGCACTTCGGCCTGACCATTGATGATTTTGATGGCTTTTACGGGGCATTCGCGTACGCAGGTGTAACAAACCCGGCAACGGTCTTTTACCGTAAAAACCAACTGTTTATGATTTGCATTGTGTGCCATTTCAGGAGTATTTGGCTTTTAATTTACATCTCTTTTTTGATAATGGGTATGCAGCAATTCATGGCTCTTATGACCCAATGGCTTACCCAGGAATTTATCATACAATTCGGTGATGTACGGGTTTTTGTGTGAAACCTTGATGGCGTCTTTTTCGTCAATATCATAAAGCGACTTCATCCTGGCTCTCACTGCTTCCTCGTTGGTGCTTATGGGTTGTCCGCCACCGTTGATGCAGCCTCCCGGACATGCCATCACTTCGATGAAATGCAGGTCTTTGCGTCCGTTTCGGATTTCATCCATCAGGATCTCAGCATTTTTCAATCCACTTACTACCGCAACACCCACTTCCATTTCACCCACTTTTACTTTGGCTTCTTTGCGACCTTCCAGTCCGCGAACGCCTTTCACCTGGAACTTAACCAATTCTTTTCCAGTGATAAAGTAGTGTGCAGAGCGAATGGCAGCTTCCATAACTCCTCCGGAGGTTCCGAAGATTTTGCCTGCTGATGAGCGTGTTCCAAGGGGTGAGTCGGCCAGTTCGGGTTCCAGCTTGTTGATGTCGATGCCATAAAGTCTGATCAATCTTGCCAGTTCGCGGGTTGTGAGAACAGCATCCACATCCGAAATACCATTTTGGGTCATTTCCTCACGCTGCTGTTCAAACTTTTTGGCTGTGCAAGGCATGATGGAAACGGAATAAATATTTTCGGGGGCAATCTTTTCTGTATCAGCAAAATAGCTTTTGATTATGGCACCCATCATTTGTTGGGGTGATTTACAGCTGGAGAGGTTTTCGAGCAGATCAGGCTGAAACTCTTCGGCATATTTCACCCAACCCGGGCAGCAACTGGTGATCATGGGGAGTTTGCCTCCGTTTTGTACACGGTGTACCAGTTCGGATGCTTCTTCCATGATGGTGAGGTCGGCAGAGAAGGACGTGTCGAACACAAAGTTGAATCCCATACGCCGCAGTGCAGCATTCATCAGTCCGATCATATTGTATCCGGAAGGCAGGCCAAACTCTTCGGCCAACGAAACGGAGATAGACGGGGCATATTGAACCACAACCGTTTTTTCGGGGTTCGAAAGCATATCTTTCACTTCACAGATATGTCCTTTTTCTTTGAGGGCTCCGGTTGGGCAAACCATGATACACTGGCCGCAGTTTACGCAGGTTGAAAGATTCAGGCCGTGATTAAAGCTGGTGCCGATAAAGGTTTTGCTTCCGCGACCAACAAATTCGATTGCCGAAACGCCTTCAATTTCTTCACAAACCCTCACACAACGTCCGCAGAGGATACATTTTTCGGGATCGCGAACAATACTGGCACTCGAAACATCAAGCTTGAATTTATTTTTTTGCCCGCTGATTCTTCTTTCGCGGATGTTTAGGTCTTCCGAAAGATCCTGTAACTCGCAGCTGCCATTGCGTTCGCAATACAAACAGTCGTCAGGATGGTTACTCAGCAGCAACTCTACAATGGTTTTTCTGGATTCGATAACCCGTAGCGAATGTGTTTTGATTTTCATGCCATCCATCACGGGTTCGGAACAGGCTGTAACCAAATTGCGGCGGCCTTCGACTTCCACCACACACATGCGGCAGGCTCCGGTAGGGAATAAGCCTTTCATATGGCAAAGTGTAGGAACGCTCATCCCGTTTCTGTTCAGGGCTTCCAGTATTGTGTCGCCCTGATTGGCAGTAATATTATTATTGTTGACTTCTATCGTTAAGTTCATAGTTTCAGGTTTTAAACGTTTACACCCAATTAGCTTACCAGTACAGCATCAAATTTACAGGCCTCTTCGCAGGCACCACAGCTGATACATTTGTCTTGAATGATGAAATGCGGTTGTTTGCGTCCGCCGAGTATTGCTCCGGTAGGACATTTTTTTGCGCAGATGGTGCAGCCTGTGCATTTTTCAACATCGATTGTATATTCGCGAAGGTTGGTACATACTCCGGCGCGACATTTTTTGTCAAAAACATGCTCTTCATATTCTTCGCGGAACCATTTAAGGGTGCTCAAAACCGGATTGGGAGCTGTTTGTCCGAGCCCGCAAAGAGAGGTGTCTTTGATTACTTTGCCCAGCTTTTCGAGCTGCATCACGCCTTTCATACGTGCCAGCGGTTCGTGTGTTTCACGGTTTTTGGGTTTGCTTGTAATGCTTTCCAGTATTTCGAGCATGCGGCGAGTTCCTTCGCGACAGGGAATACATTTGCCACAGCTTTCGCGTTGGATGAAGTCCATAAAGAATTTTGCCACATCCACCATACAGGTGTCTTCGTCCATCACCACCATGCCTCCCGAACCCATCATGGCACCTACGTTAATCAGATTTTCGTAATCTATTTCGATGTCCAGATTTACTTCTGTTACACATCCTCCGGACGGACCTCCCATCTGAACGGCTTTAAATTTTTTGCCATTGGCAATGCCGCCGGCTATTTTAAAGATGATATCGCGAACGGTTGTTCCCATTGGGATTTCAACCAGACCAGTGGTAGCGATTTTTCCGGAAAGAGCAAACACTTTGGTTCCTTTACTGGTAGCTGTGCCCATGCTGTTGAACCAATCAGCACCTTTATTGATAATGGTAGGAAGGTTCGAAAGGGTTTCAACATTGTTGATGATCGTAGGTTTGCCAAACAAACCGCTTACTGCCGGGAAAGGCGGGCGGGGGCGTGGCATGCCGCGACGTCCTTCGATGCTGTGGATGAGTGCTGTTTCTTCGCCACATACGAAAGCACCGGCTCCTTTTTTGATCACGATATCCAAATCGACTCCTGAACCAAAAATGTTTTTGCCCAGCAGACCATATTCTTTGGCCTGTTTGATGGCGATCACCAAACGTTCGATGGCCAGCGGATATTCGGCACGGATGTACACATAAGCTTTGCTGGCACCTATGGCATAAGCTGCCAATGCCATACCTTCGAGCAGTTTATGTGGGTCGCCTTCAATCACTGCGCGATCCATAAATGCACCCGGGTCGCCTTCGTCGGCATTGCAGATAAGGTATTTTTGATCAGCTTCGGTAGCCAGGGCAAACTTCCATTTTTTTCCTGTGGGGAAACCTCCGCCACCACGGCCGCGTAATCCGCTTTTTTCAACATAACTGCAAAGCTCTTCGCGGCTGAATATTTTTAATGCATTGAGGTATGCTTTATAACCGCTGCGTGCGATGTATTCTTCAATACTTACCGGATCGCTGATACCACAGTTTTCGAGCACGATACGCAGCTGAGGTTTAAAGAAGAAATGGTCTTGAATGGCAGGTGCATCACCCCAGGTCTTTTGATCTTCCTGATCGTTGAATTGTCCTAATAGGGGGTGTTCTGGAAGTTTGTCGGCTAAGATATTATCCAGGATAGAAGCCACATCACTACCTTTAACTTTTTCGAAGGAGAGCCGTTTTTTTCCGGGAATTTTTACATCCATGATTGGCTCAGATGAGCATAGGCCGATGCAGCCAACGGATATTACCTGTGCTTCGATATTTTTTTCCTGAAGGTATTTCTTTGCGGCTTTGATTGTTTCAGCTGCTCCGGCTCCTAATCCACAAGTGCCGGCTCCAACAAAAATCACAGGTTTGTCGTTGTGTTCTTTTCTGATCAACCTTAGCTTTTGCGCTGTTTCAGGAGTCAGGGCTGCTTTTTCGCTTTGCATGAGCACCTGTTCTACTAAATATTTCTGTTCTGTTTGCATGCTTATTCCTCCCTGTTTCTGTAAGAATCAAAAATTGACTGGATCGAATCGGTTGTCACTTTGGCATGGAACTCACCATTGATATTGATAACCGGGGCTAGTCCGCAGGCACCAATACAAGCAACAACCTCGAGGCTAAAGAGCTTGTCTTTGGTGGTTTGACCGGCTTTTACCTTAAGTTGCTTTTCGATTTCATCGAGCACGGTTGCAGAACCCAGCACATGACAGGCTGTTCCGCGACATACCTGAACATGATACTTACCGGGCTGATTGAACCGGAACTGGTTGTAAAAAGTAGCAACACCAAAGATCTTGCTGGCAGGCATTTTCAAATATTTTCCTACCTCAATCACAGATTCTTCGGATAAGAAACCAATTTTTTCCTGCACTTGTTGCAGAATGGGAATCAGGCTGTCGCGGCCTGCACCAGGATACTGGTCTAAAATTTCCTGAACAGTGGTTTTCATAACTAATATTTCAATTTAAACATTCGGGCATTGGTTTGTAGCAGCCAAAAGTGCTGCCTCCTGTTTTTTACAGGTTCAGGCAGTAGGCTTGGTGGCTTTTTTTGCCAGTAAGCGTTCTACTTCGGGCAGTACTCGGTTTTTATCAACTGGTTTGCGGATAAATCCATTCACAGGAACCCACACCGAACGACCATCCTCGGCGCGATAATCTATCCCGGAGTTCCCGGTAACGATATCACGAATCAGAATCACCTGTAATTCTTTGTAATTAGGGTCGTTACGAAATTCGCGCGCCATTGCCTGCACACTGGGCTTGGTAGTCATCAGTACTTCGATAGAAGTTTCTATCAGGGTAGGGATGCCTGCCAGTTCGGGATTGTCAACGAATTCGCGGGCCATCTCGAAGCCTTCGTAATGTGTTGTCATCATTACATCGAGGATGGCCAGATCGGGTTTTTCCTGTAAGGCTTTTTCCAATCCTTCGTTTTTGTTGAAAGCCGAAATAACTTCATATCCTTCGTTGATAAGGATTTGTTCAAGCATGGTGATCACGTCCATGTCGTCGTCAACTACTAAAATTTTTGCTTTTGCCATTGTATTAAGTTTTTTGGGTTTGACTTATTGTGATATAATTAACAATCACACAGCAAAAGTACATCAGAAAATAATGTAGAAACAGGTTCATTGTTACTAATTTCACAATGAAAATACTGCCTTGAAGAACGGGTGCTACCCTGTAATTTTACGCAAAATTGATACAGAGAAACAGGCAAAGCTTCATTTTTAAAATGTTGCCGGCTACTATTAGCACAGGAAAGGGAGGTACTTCTCAAAAAAATGTATTTTTGTCGCAAATCCAACGGATTATGCAACAGGAAACTGAAAAAAGCAATCGACGTCAATTGACGGGTTCATACATTACGTCAGTTGCCAGTATTATGCTGGTATTGTTTATGTTAGGTCTTTTGGGCTTGCTGGTTTTGCATGCGCAAAAACTTTCGGAACATATACGCGAGAATATTG
>JAQVGO010000102.1:3629-9417 GCA_028696715.1 Bacteroidales bacterium | reverse complement strand
ACATCCAGCTCGGTGGCCTGTAACTTGTTTCTGCAGATGCTAATCAGCTTGGCGGCTCGTTTCACCTTTTCCGAAAGCTGGTCCACGCTGATCTCTCCGCCTTCGATCTCCTGAACGATCAGTTGCAGTTCTTCAAAGGCCTGGCTGTAATTGATTTCTTCTGATTTATTCATGATGTTCTGATTTTTCGTTGATAGTACTGATCAATTCGCCATCCTGCAAAATGGTTTTAAGGCTCGCACCCGTCTTCACATTTTTGATGGAGCTAACTAATTTCCCTTCACTGTAGGTGATGGAATAGCCTCTGCGGAGCACATTCGCCGGATCGAGCAGCGATACTGTTTTGGCATTAAAATCGAGCTGGGTTTTGTTATGCAGTAAAAAACCCGAAATGCTTAATTTCAATTGTTGCTGCAAAACCAAAAGTCGTTCATCTTCTTTTGAAAGTCTCCTGCGTCCCTGCTGACGGATTGAAGTATTGATATCATTTAATGCTTTATCTTCCAGCCTGCAGCGGTTCATGGTTTGCTTGTTGATGGCCTGCCACAATTCCTGAAACTGCTGTTGGTTGTGTTGTATAACTTTTAGGCTTTGGGTCTTGAGTCGTTCTGCGAAATACTCCAGGTGTTTGTTTTCATCACGGGTTTTGCGTTGAACCTGCTTCAGCTTGAGGGTATAATCATTCAGGCTGTCTCTGAACATTTCAAATCTATCCAACAACATATCAGCCAGTTCCGAAGGTGTGATGGCGTTGGTATGCGCCACCATTTCGCTCACCGTTTGATTGGTGGCATGACCTATCCCGGTTATTACCGGCAGCGGAAAAGTGGCGATGCTGTAGGCCAGCGAATAATCGTTAAAGGAGGCTAAACCCACTTCTCCACCGCCTCCGCGGATAATGGCAACCACATCAAAATGATTTTTCAATTTGCTAATGCTATTTAGCCTTTGTTTGATCTGCTCAACAGCCTGTGGTCCTTGCAATAAGGATGGAAATAAATGATATTGTAGGCTAAAACCTTTCATACGTGCCTGCATAATTTTTTCGAAATCGGCAAAGCCTTTGCTCGTTGATACGGAAATAATGGCGATTCGTTTGGGTAACAGAGGAATTTCCAACTGTTTATTCTGTGCGAAAACGCCCTGCTGTTGCAGCTTTAGGATGGTTTCCTGTTTTTCGCGTTCCAGATCACCCAGCGTAAAGGAAGGGTCTATGTCGTGTATCAGCAGGCTTAAACCATAATTGGCTTCAAACTGAATGCTTACTTGCATCAGCAGCAGGAGGCCATCGCCCAAGGGTTGTTTTACCACTTGCAAAAAAAGCTTGTTGATGCGCTGGTAGTCAGCACTCCAAAAAGTGCTACGCATCTGTGCCAGCATTCGTCCGTCCTGTTTTTGCACCAGATCGGGATAACAATGCCCGGAGCGGGGATAATGGTTCAGCTTATTCATCTCAGCCTTTAACCAAAACCTTGAGGTATAGCGCTTTTGAAGAGTTAGTTTGATGCTTTGGGCTACTTCACTCAGGCTAAAAACTTGTCTGTTGGCAATCGTTTGTGGCATAAAAAATGGCTGAACCGCGAAATTACGATTTCCGTTTTATACTTCCAGCCTTGCTCAAAGAAAGTTCTTATGGTCTTCTGTTTTTATTTCTTCAAACTTAGCGTATCTTAGCTCCTCAAAACATTATGATTATGCTTCGTCTGTTGCTGATTACTGAAGATATTGCTGAAAGAAAGCAATTTGCTGGACTTGTATCGAAAATTAACGGGATGGAGTTGCTTCATCATGTCAAGCCAAAGGAAGGCGAAGTGATTCAAAATATTTCAGAAAGTAAGCCTGATGTTGTTCTCATTGGTGGCTGTAAAGTACAAAAGGAGAGTTATGATTTTGTGACTGATTTAATAGCTCGTTTTGCCCATATTGCCTTCATCATCTCCTGCACCGAAAACAATTTAAAGGCTGCATTGTCGCTCATCGCTGTTGGGGCGCAGGATTATCTGATCCGCGATCATACCGATGAGTTTATTTTGGAAAAGACTATTTTGGCAGCCATTGAGCGCGAAAACCTGCGAAAAAAACTTAGCAAGGCTGTCGAGAAGGAACTTGAAGCAAGGCAGTATAGCAACAGGCTGTTGAGTAGGATGAGTCATGAAATCCGCACCCCGATGAATGCTGTGATTGGGATGGCTGAAATGCTTTGTGAAACGGAGTTAACAAGTAAACAGCGCTACTACACTCAGCTCATCCGCGAAAGTGGCAATATGCTGGTTAGTCTGTTTAACGATTTGCTGGATTATTCCAAAATTGAAAGCGGACGTGTTAAAATTCATAATCGTCCTATGCCGCTGAGGCAGAGCATGCAGGAAACCCTTGAAACGGTTTTGGGTCAGGCACTTGAGAAAAAGCTGGATATCATACTGCATATTCAGCCCGATCTGCCTCAGATGATTATTGGCGATGCACTGCGTATCAGACAGGTAGTGATGAATCTGATCGAAAATGCCATTAAGTTTACCGATGCGGGTCATGTATTGTTAAAGGTGAATGCTAATCATTCGGGCAAAGCGCCTCTTTTAGCTATCTCGGTTGAGGATACCGGTCAGGGAATCAAAGAAGATGTGCTTCCGCAATTGTTTAAGCCTTATGTGAAAGGTGAGGAGCACGAAGCAGCTCAGATTAAGGGGATTGGGCTTGGGCTGGCCATTTGCGACCATCTGGTGAAGCGTATGGATGGCGAGATAAAAGTGAGTTCGGAGCCGGGTAAAGGCACAACTTTTACAGTGCTACTTCCTTTTGTTTCGGCAGATGAAGATGAAACAACAAGCAAGCCGAGCTGCCTCGAAGGTAAAAATGTACTTTTTCTGACGCATGATAATTTGCTTGTCGATTTACTAAACGATTATTTCAGTCACTGGGGAGCAAAATTCGAGGCACGTAAGGAGGAGCAGGAAACGCCTGTCTTTACTGATGAACTGAAGGATTTTGACCTCTTGATAACAGACCTGCGTGCTAATTTCAAACTCGATCTTAAATTAGTTGACAGGGTGCGGCAAAAGCACGCGATCCCGCATATCCTGATTAAGGACCGTGAAAAAATAAACGACCAGTTGGTTGTTATTCGCAAGGATACCGTGATATTGCTGAAGCCTTTAATCATGCACGAAATGATTCAAACGGTAAAAGCTGTGCTAAATGAAGAAGCTGATGTGCTTAATCAACGTGACCATCTGCCTCCTGCTGATGAACATATGGGTGAGTATCATCCACTCGAAATACTTGTAGCAGAGGATAATGCCATTAATCAAAAGATAATTTTAAGTGTTTTAAGTCGATTTGGGTACAGTCCAAAGCTGGTCGAGAATGGTCAGATGGCACTCGATTCTGTTTTACAAAAGACCTACGATTTGATTTTGATGGATATTCAAATGCCGGTGCTGAACGGGATTGACGCAACACAGCAAATACGTGCCCGCGTTCCGGATTCTGCGCAGCCGCGCATAATTGCACTCACTGCAGATGCGCTTCAGAAAAGCCATGAAGAGTATAAACAAAAAGGCATGGATGATGTGTTGTATAAACCAGTGCAAACCAAAGACTTACTTCGGGTATTAAGCGAAACAAACACCCGCCGTAAAACTACCGAACCAGAAGTGTTTTAGTCTTGATCCGGAAATTTTTCGGGTCTGCCATAAGCCGGATTATTTAAGAATTTCTCGTCATGTAAAGTTGCAATAAAGGCTTTCACGTCAGCTTTTTCGGATGGCGTTAGCTGCACACCACCCCGCAACACATGATGCATAAGCGGGTCAACCTGATCAGACCATTTTACTTCGTGCGAATAAAAATCGATTACCTCATCCAATGTGGCAAAGCGCCCGTCGTGCATATAAGGACCGCTCAGGCTGATGTTGCGCAGTGTGGGGGCTTTGTAGGCTCCCTTGTGCATTGGATCGCCGGTTACTGCAAAGCGGTCGAGTGGATCATTAAAAATGGTGTCTTTGCCATTATTGTAGAATAAATGCGTGGTGAACAAGGGGTTGCCAAATCCTCCGTGGCAATGAAAACAATCGGCGCCTTCTTCGGTCGTGAAAAGGATAAAACCATTCAGTTCGCTTTGTGTAAGCTGTTCTTCGCCACGGAGATATCGATCAATCTTGGCATCGGCCGAAACAAGTGTTCTCACAAATTGAGCAATGGCCCTGGCCATATTTTTAAAAGTTATCTGATCGCTTCCAAAGGCTTTGTAAAACAACTCAGGGTAGCCATCGAGCGACTGAAACAAAGCCTTTACGCGGTTGGTGTCGCCGTGCATCTCGTCGGGTGCTATAACAGAAAGGGTTACAATATCTTCAATCTGGCGTTGGTTGGGATTTTCATTGTTATTGTAAAAGCTGCCATTCCAGCCATAGCCGCTGCTGTTCCATACCAGATTGACCAGTGGCAAAACCACATGATGAGTTTGCTGTCCGCTAAGGCCGTGGACAAAACCACCTTCAAAAACAAGATGATCTACTCCGGGCTCAAAATTGTTTTCCTGGATATGACAGCTGGAGCAGCTCATCAGCGAGTCGGGATGGGTGCGACCACTCAGCCGGCCATCGTAAAATAAATAACGTCCCAGTTCAACACCTTCAACCGTTAGTGGATTATCCTCCGGGATATTTAATTTCGTAGGAAAAGCATACGGAATCTCCAATTCATAGGGAGTAGGCGTGTAGGCTGGCGGCGGGTCAATAATTTCTGTTTTGTCAGAACAGGCCACCAAAAAGAGCAAGAATCCTAAAAAGATTCCTGGAACGAACTTATACGTTTGACTCATTTGCCATTTCTCAGTTCAAACACCATTGGGCCATTTTGAATGCCAATTTCCATAGCATCTTGTTGCTGCATGATGGCACCGCCCCATACATCATGGTCGTAAATTCTTTTTGCCTTGAACCATTGTTCGATGTGCATCAGTAACTCAAGTGAGACGGTTTGATCTTGTTTTATGGTGAAGGGATGATTAAGCTCCACGGTAAAATAATTATGAATAAAGCCTATCACAGGAGGCAAAACTGAAGGTGGCTGATAGCCCGGACAATGTTCGTAGCTGTCGCTTCTGCCAAAATTGTAAAGCACTTCATTGGTTTTGTTTTCGTCGTAATATTCCTGCCCGATACCCAGATGAAAATTGAAAGGCTCTGTTTTTCCCTGCTGGTTGATCCATTTGCCGTTAAGCTTCATATAATGGTATCCTCCGCCCAGATAGGTAGGCCAAAACATATACGATTCGGGAGGATTAACAAAGCGATGGGATTGGTTTTCGGCCTTGTTGAAGCCAAAAGTAAACTTCACACCGGCATATTCACCAGCAGGAAATTGCTGTCCTGTGTTGATAGTCATGCTTTCGGGGATATCCGTATCAACGTAAAATACCGATTCATCATCCTTGTTTTTAACGAGATATTCCGTTCCGTCCTCTGCTATAAGTTTTACATTGGTGATAAACCATTGAATCTCGGTTACCATATAACGGTTGCCAGCTGCATTGGTATAAATCAGTGCATCTGTTGTTAATTCCTCATTATCAATGAGGTGGCTGATTTGAAAGGCTGTTTCGCCAAAACTTTCTTCGGTTGTATTGCTTTTCTGGCAGGAGCCGAAAGCAAAAAGCAGCAATACCGAAATGACAGGCATTAGCTTATTCATGGTGTTTGTTTTAAAATGGTTTAAAATCTGACGACCACAAAGATAACAGAGCTGCCTCAGATTGTAAAGTAAAACTGGTAATTTAGATTGCGTT
>JAQVGO010000102.1:0-3529 GCA_028696715.1 Bacteroidales bacterium | reverse complement strand
GCTCCCGCGCGAATCCTTTCGCGTGGTTTGAGAGAATATTAACTTTTAAACGTTAGCCGCTCCCGCGCGAATCCCTTCGCGTGGTCAATTAAACCAAAACAATCCCTTCTAACAATCCTTTTATACCACTATAATCCCGGGCACTACTATAAATATATTCCTCTGGCCTAACAACAAATCCGGCTTCAACAGGATTATTATGAATATAGTTTAGCTTTTCTTGTATCACTTTGTTACTCCATAATTCAATTGGATGGTTGTCATGCTGCCAAAACTGAAAGTTTTTAACGTTGGATGAGCTGTCTGCTGCTTTCTTAAACTGATCCAGTAACCATGCTCTTCTTTTTTCATCCGGATTATTCATGATCGCTTCAACAATCTTTTTACTGGTGAACCTTTTAAAATCGCCTAATAACAATTCTGGTCTTATTCCATTTATGCTCCTGAAAATTAAATGAATATGATTAGTCATAATACACCAGGCAAAAATTTCCATTCCTTTGTTAAACTGACTAAAGTGTAGAGCATCAATAATTATTTTTTTGTAATCTTCTCTTTCAAAAACGTCAATCCACTTTATTACGGCAAAGCTCACGAAATAGACCCCGTCGGGATTCCTGAATTTGTAATTGCGGCTCATAAAGAAGATCTTGAATATTTTAATTTATTGCCACTCAAAAGGATTCACTCTGCTCAGTAGCGTAGGGTTGTAAAAATATGAAAAATTTTAAAGAACGTATTAAAAAGCCACGCGAAAGGATTCGCGCGGCAGCCTCAACTTAATTCTGCTATAGAGCGAATCCCTTCGTACGTTTCAATTATTCTAAACATACCTTTTTGGCTTTAATCTGAAAGATTATCAGCTGGTAAACGGTAGCCGCTCCCGCGCGAATCCTTTCGCGTGGTTTGAGAGAATATTAACTTTTAAACGGTAGCCGCTCCCGCGCGAATCCTTTCGCACGGCAACTCAAGAGCAAAGCTACATTTTCCTAAACCGTATTTTTCTTAGAAGTATCAAATCTTCCTTGGTGATCAAAAATGATTTAAAAGCGGTTTTGGTAATTCCGTTAAATACCACCAATTGATAAGCCACTGCTGCTGTATAAGCCAAGGATGCACTTAAACCTGCACCAATCAATCCGTAAGCCGGAATAAGCAGTATTAATGCCGGAACCGTTACAGTAAGTCCGCACAGCGAGGCAATAAGATTGTATCTGGGCTGCCCCGTGCCCGAAAAATAATGACTGAATATAGTGTTGGCTGCCAATGCAATAACGCCAGGAGCCAAACTGATGATCACAATTTTTATCTCGCCAAATTCCTTACTGAATACCCATTCGAAAACCACTTGTGGGATGGCGATTAAAAATAAAAGTGCCAAGGCTGTTAAGCCAACTGCAAATTTCAGCAGCACAATACTGAGTCTGGCACTGGCCTGATCGTCTTTTGAATTGCTGATTTCGGAAAACTGTACCAATGAGATGCTCTGTCCAATCAAGCGCAAGCCTTCCGAAAGTTGAACACCTGAGTTATAAATACCTACCGAACCAATCCCGCTCAGGCTTTTTAGAAAGTAATAGCTGAGGCGCTTATTGATCATATGTGCAATACTCGAAAGCTGTGTCATGCTGCCATAGTTCAGGATAATTTTGGGTGTTGCTTTGGCTTTTGGGGCATTCTTGTCCTTGAAAAAGGGAGCCAGCAACAGCCATCCTGTCACTGCCGGGACAGCATAAGCCACATACAAGGCATAAATGAAAGCTTTTTCGTCTTTCAGCTGCATGAGATAAACAAAACCAGTAAAGCTCAACAATTGCAAGCCAAATTGCAAAACGAACAGGCTGTTAAAAGCTGTGATTTTTTTCTTGCCCAACAACACATTCATATTAAAGCCATGCAGCGCATTGATCAGCGAAAGTGCCAGAATATGCAGGCCATAACCTTGCGGTATGACAAGCTGATAAAACTCCGGGAAAAATGACAGCAGTCCAAAAATCAAAGCGGTGAGTGCGATCACCAGCAGCATCCAGCTGTAGGAGATTTTTATCAAACTCCTGAGGCTGTAGCGCGAGCTGAAATAGACAAGGCCACTGCCAGCCATTAGTTCTATCACCAGCAAGATGAGGGTGATGTCGAGCAGGATGATGCCGGCCGTTCCCCAGGCTGCTTTGCCCAGTTCGTTGGTAGCAATCCACAGTATCAGTATGCCGCTAAAGGCATTGAGTATGCGTGTGCCGGTTGTGCTGAGGATTTTGTGCAGCATCAGTCAGTTTTATTCAGTTTGAGTTTGAGCTGATTCCAAAAACCGGCAAGCGTAAAGGTGAAGCGTTTACCATCGATCACAGTATAGTTTTGATTTCCATTCAGGCTGTGCAGGCCTTTATTGTAAGTAAATGCTGGTAGTGGCATGATACGTTTAACGGGCTTTTCCTCAAAATGTTGCGGGCTCAGACGAACTATTTCATTCACTTCAACAGCTCTCCCGTAATGCAAGGTGCAATCCTGCGCCGGGCGAAAAAGCTTTTCTTCAATCTGAATAAAATCCCCTGCAGGACGTGAAGACCGGATATCGGTTTTTACCGGATTATTGGCATGGGGTTCAAAAGGCCCAAAAGGACTTTCAGCATAATAGCAATACAGATGCACGCTGGGCAGGTTTTTCTGCGTGAAGAACAGATACCAGTGATCCTCATAGTTAATCAATGCCGGATCAACCACGGCCATGTCTTTTAGCAGCGTTTTGACTTTTTGCAACTTGAAGGTTTTCACGTCAAAGCGATACAGGTTTAAGGCATTGGCACTATAGCTCTCTGGCAGACAATAAAGCGCATCTTCATAAACAAACATAAAAGGAAACGAAAGATGGTACGGCTCTTCCAAAACTGTGTGATACTTTTTAAAGTCCTCTGATTTAAGTGCACAGGCCAGCACTGCTTTTCCCTTGCGATAGTCATATTGTTCGAAGAAAACATAGGTTTCATCTTGAAAATCTATCACAAAAGGATCGGCCAGATAAACGGAGGGCACTGGCTTGGCAAACCAACGGGTGTTTTTAAGGTAGCTTTCAGGCTTTTCAACAAAAGCATTTATTGGTGTATTTATTATTCCGATGTTCCAGTCTTCCTGAAAAAACAAGTCATTAAGATGAAAACCTACACGGCGAAAAATGGCCGTCATAAAATAGCGCATCATTTGCATATTGCCGGGCGGATGCTTGATAGCTGCCTGCGATTGCGATACTTCTGGTTCAAAATCAGGATCGAGGAGTAAATCCCTGCAGCTTTGAAGGGGCAATCGGACGCTTTCGAAATAAAGCTGATCCAGATGGGCTGCATAGGAATGCTTGATCACCTTATAAAACTGTCTTCTCAAAACCAGTCCTTTATCTAATTCCTTTGTCAGTTTTTGCAAGATAACGCCATTGTATTCGTGGCCCTGCATAAACTCCCAAAATCCCGGAGGACCACCACGTATCAGCCTTTCATCGTCGTGATGAAACGACCAAACCCCAAAACGGGCAGCCTCCAGT
>JAQVGO010000015.1:22719-38684 GCA_028696715.1 Bacteroidales bacterium | reverse complement strand
TTCCTGCATCAGCTTGTATGCAATATTGGCTGATTCCAGGTTGGGGGAGATGAGCGTGTTGGCAGGGCCATCGATCAGTTTTGAGAAGGAGAACGACTCTTTCAACAGTTCCGGGTTAAGTGCGGCATTCACCTGTATTTCACCATCAACAATCATATCTGGATAATGCTCGTGCAGGTATTCAACGGCCTTACGCTGTTTTTCGGGACCTTCGCCATCAGCAGATCCGAAATTGGAATACGAAAGCAATGCCACACGAGGCGTAAACTTAAATTCTTTAACGGTTTCGCATGCCTGAAGGGTGATGTCCACCAATTCCTGCACGTTAGGATTTTTGTTTACGGTGCAATCGGCGAAGAAAACAGGGCCTTTTTTGGTATTCACGATATACATTCCGGAAACAATTTTTGCGCCTTCCTGTTTGCCAATCACCTGAAGGGCAGGTCTGATGGTGTCAGGATAATTGCGGGTAAGGCCCGAAACCATGGCGTCGGCCAGTCCGGCTTCAACCATCATGGGTGCAAAATAATTGCGATGATGCATCAGGCTTCTGGCAGCAGCAAAGGTCATGCCTTTACGCTGACGTTTCAGAAACAAGGCTTCGGCAAATTGTTTGCGTCGGCCTGCCTGATCGTTGGCACCCGGGTCAATAATTTCCACATTATGAAGCTCCAGATCGTTTTCTTTAATGATAGCTTTTATCCTGGCAGAATTTCCCATTAAAATAGGTTCTGCCAGACCTTCGTTAAGCACAATTTCGGCTGCCTTAAGCGTTTTGTAGTTTTCGGCATCAGCCAATACCACTCGTTTGGGGTTGTGTTTTGCCCTGGTTTTGATCTGTCGGATCAAAGGATTGGAAATATTCAATCGTTTACGTAATCCTTCAATATAGGTATCCCAGTTTTGGATGGGCTTTTTGGCTACACCGGTTTCCATGGCTGCCATGGCTACTGCTGGTGCAACGCGTGTGATCAGTCGAGGATCGGTAGGTTTTGGGATAATATATTCTCTTCCAAATTTTAGGTTGTTCACATTAAAGGCTATGTTAACTTCTTCGGGCACAGGTTCTTTGGCTAGTTGTGCCAGTGCTCTCGAAGCTGCCAGTTTCATCTCATCGTTAATCTCGGAGGCCCGCACATCCAGTGCTCCGCGAAAGATATACGGAAAGCCAAGTACATTATTTATTTGATTGGGAAAATCGCTGCGTCCGGTGGCCATGATGATGTCTTCTCGTGTTGAGGTAGCTTCATTATAGGAGATTTCGGGCACAGGATTGGCCAACGCAAAAACGATCGGGTGATCGGCCATATCGAGTAACATATCCCGTTTGAGGACACCACCAACGGATAGACCAAGAAACATATCCGCTCCTTTGAGTGCTTCATGCAGACTCATTGGTTTATGATCGACAGCAAATTTTTTCTTGGTCTCGTTTAAATCGGTGCGTCCCCGGTGTAATAGCCCTTTGCTATCGAACATCAGTATATTATTAGGATTGGCACCGAGCTTGATGTAGAGTCGGGTACACGAAATAGCAGCAGCACCAGCTCCATTGACAACTATTTTGAGGTCTTCAATTTTTTTGCCATTGATTTCCAAGGCATTTAACAAGCCGGCCGAAGTGATGATGGCTGTGCCATGCTGGTCGTCGTGCATCACCGGTATTGGCAAAAGTTCTTTGAGTTTGTCTTCAATCTTAAAGCATTCTGGTGCTTTGATATCTTCCAGATTGATGCCGCCAAAGGTAGGGGCGATGGCTTTTACGATCTCGATAAACTTATCCGGATCATTTTCATTTACCTCAATATCAAATACATCAATATCGGCAAAAACTTTGAACAGCAGCCCTTTCCCTTCCATAACAGGTTTCCCGGCTTCCGGCCCTATGTCGCCCAGGCCTAACACGGCCGTTCCGTTGGAGATAACAGCCACCAGATTACCTTTTCCGGTATAAGTGTACACTTCTTCAGGATGTTTATTGATCACCAGGCAGGGATCAGCCACCCCGGGCGTGTAGGCAAGAGACAAATCGCGTTGGGTGCTATACGGCTTTGTTGGAATAACCTCCAGTTTGCCAGGTCGTCCGGAGGAGTGATAATGCAGTGCATCTTTATTAAAAAGCTTGTCCATAATTGGGTTTTTTTGAATGATTCAAAATTAAGGATTTATTACGCCCGATCGTAAAAGAAACTGCATTGATTGTTATTTTTAAAGCATTCTAAATACTCACTTGTTTTCTGGGCAGAAGAATTAGATCGGCATGGAAACACAAAAACAACAACTTAGACAAAATTTGCCGGCCGACAAGAGCGAATATTTGTATTTTTGCCCACCAGACTTTAGATGCAACAATACAAAATCAACTCCTGATGTACGATTTTATTTCCGGAAAAGTTGTAGCGCGCAACCCTGCTTTTGTAGTGCTTGAAAATGAAGGAATTGGCTACCTCATTCAAATTTCATTGAATACTTTCTCTGCCTTGGCCGAAAACAGCCATGCCAAACTTTACATTCATATGGCAATCCGCGAAGATGCTCATGTGTTGTATGGTTTTTTCGATCAGGCTGAACGGAGCCTTTTCCAGCTTTTGATCACTGTTTCGGGTGTTGGTGCCAATACAGCACGCCTGATCCTTTCATCCTTGTCCACTTCCGAAACCCTTGATGCCATCGCAAATGGCAAAGTGCATGTGTTGCAAAGTGTTAAAGGAATTGGCGGGAAAACAGCACAGCGAATTGTAGTCGATTTGAAAGATAAGGTAGCTAAATCAGGAATAAGTTCCGAAAAAGTAGAACCACTATACAATACCATCAAAACGGAAGCGTTATCAGGACTATTGATCTTGGGTTTCAATAAAAATGCTGCCGACAAGGTGTTGGATAAGTTGTTGCAGCAAAACGCAGATTTGTCTGTGGAAAAGCTGATAAAGGAAGCCCTGAAATTGTTGTAAGCATTTGGGATTGTTTTTAGAATCAAAGAGTTAAGACGCATTGAAGCAAACGATTAGAAAAATATTTACAGGATTAATTTTTAGTTTATTTGTCGTTTCAGAGGCTGTATCGCTACCCCTGCTGAATCTGGCTGACAAGCAAATGGATTTACAGGTTTCTCCGCAAACGCCTGATACCACAGTGATGCCATACCCTGTACCGGTTGATGATGGCGATCCTAATCACCAGCTCAACAACAGCTCGCCACTTTATCTGAAAGACCCGCCTAATATCAAACGCGAAATAGTTTACGACCCGCTTACCGGTCAATATAACTTTGTAAGCAAAGTGGGCGATTTTACCTATCGTACGCCTACTCCCATGTCGCAAAAAGATTACCTGGATTATCAAAACCGGCAGAGCAACAGGCAGTATTTCAACGAAAGAGCTGCCAGTACAACTACTGAGACTTCAGGCTCTATCATTCCTTCAATTTATATTGGCGGTGAAGCCTTCGACAGGATTTTTGGAGGTAACACCATTGATATTCGTCCACAGGGAACCGCAGAGGTTTCATTTGGAATTGTGAGTAACAAACGAGATGATCCACAGCTTAATGTTCGCCAGCGACGTACAACGAATTTTGATTTTGATCAGAAGATTCAGATGAACGTGATTGCTAAAATCGGTGATAAAATTGAGTTTAAAACCAACTATAATACAGAAGCAACTTTTCAGTTCGAGAACCGTCTTCAGCTTAAATACGAAGGTAAAGAGGATGAGGTAATAAAACTGATCGAAGCCGGTAATGTGAGCTTGCCTCTTAACACAACCCTCATCAATGGTAGTCAGGCACTTTTTGGGATTAAAACCAAGCTACAATTTGGAAGAACAACCGTAACTGCTGTTTTTTCGCAGCAGGAAAGCGAATCAAAGAATATCACCGTGCAGGGAGGAGCACAAACCAGCGAGTTTAAGATGAGCAGTTTGGATTATGAAGAAAATCGTCACTTCTTTCTCAGCCAGTATTTCAGGGATAATTATGAAAAAGCACTTGAATCGTTGCCTGTTGTAACCTCTGATATCAATATCACTAAGGTTGAAGTTTGGGTAACCAATATTGGACCGGCACTTGAAGATAACCGTAATATTGTTGCCTTTACCGATTTGGGTGAAGGCCGACAGGAATGGCTCTTCAACGAACAGGTGAATCCATCATTTGGACCACCGCTGCCCACTAACCGGTCGAATAATCTGATGACACGCCTGGATACCAATGCTGTTCGAAATATCAATACACTTACGGCTTATCTCTCTGGCGACCCTTTGCGTATTGGTCGTACCGGGTATTTTGTTGCAGGTCAGGATTTTGAAAAGATTGAGAACGCACGAAAACTGAACCCGTCAGAATATACCTTCAACAGCAAGCTTGGTTTTATTTCTCTCAATACCAACCTCAATTCCGATCAAACCCTGGCTGTTGCCTATCAATACAGCGTGATTGGCTACGACAGCGTTTTTCAGGTTGGCGAATTTTCTGATCAGGGAATTAACGCTCCAAAAGTGCTTTCGGCTAAGTTGCTCAAAAGCACTACCCTCAACACCAATATGCCCATGTGGAACCTGATGATGAAAAACGTGTATTCGATGCGTGCTTTTCAGGTAAACCGCGAAGATTTTACTTTTAATATCCTTTATTCAGGCAACCAAAATGGTGTTGCTACAGGATATTTTACCGAAGGAAATGAGGATGTAAAAGGGATTCCGCTCATCCACCTGATGAATCTGGATAACCTTAACCAGCAAAGTAATCCCGTTAAAGGAGGTGATGGTGTTTTCGATTTTCTGGATAATGCCGCCACACAAGGAGGGACGATTAATGCCGCCAACGGGAGGATTTTCTTTACAGTGCTTGAACCTTTTGGGAGTCATATTCGAACGAAGATTTTTCCAAACGATCCCGATCTGGCTGATCGTTATGCTTATGACTCGCTTTATACTGTTACCAAAACCGCAGCAGAACAATATCCTGAGAAGAACAAATTTATCCTGGAAGGATTTTATAAATCTCAATCCGGTTCCGAAATCAACCTGAATGCCCTCAATGTGCCGCAGGGCTCGGTTAAAGTTACAGCCGGTGGTGTGCCATTGACCGAAAATGTGGATTATACAGTTGATTACACCCTGGGACGGGTTCGGATTATCAACGAAGGAGTGTTGAGTTCGGGTACGCCAATAAATATAAACCTCGAAAGTAACTCACTCTTTAGCCTGCAGCAAAAACGTATGATGGGTCTGCGTGTTGACCACGAAATTAATCGCGATTTCAGGATAGGTGGCACCTTGTTGAATCTGCACGAACGTCCACTCACTCAGAAAGTAAATTATGGTGATGATCCCATTTCGAACACCATCTATGGCATTGATCTGAGCTATCGTACCGAATCGCGTTGGCTGACAAAAATGATAGATAAACTACCGGGTATCAGCACCAAACAAGTTTCGAAAATCAATATTGATGCTGAGTTTGCACATTTTTTGCCTGGTCATGCCCGTGCAGTCGGAAAAACCGGAACATCCTATATTGATGATTTCGAAGGTGCCAAATCAACTATTGACTTGCGACAGGTGCATACCTGGTTTTTGGCCAGTACCCCGCAAGGTCAGTTTGATATGTTTCCGGAAGCTGCACCCAATACCGGATTAGATTATGGCAAGAACAGAGCAAAACTAGCCTGGTATATCATTGATCAACTTTTCTACGATCGGTATGGCACCCTAAGGCCACCCAATGTAGATCGAAATGAGCTTTCGAAGAACAGCGTGCGTCAGGTGCTCGAGAGAGAGGTGTTTCCAAATAAGGAGATCCCGTCCGGAACCCCATCCAATATTCCGGTGTTTAATCTTGCTTATTATCCCGAAGAAAGAGGTCCTTATAATTATGATGTAGAGCCCGGAACTTTTTCGCAAGGTATGAATGAAGACGGAACGCTGCAGTCGCCCGAGTCGCGCTGGGGTGGTATCATGCGCCGCATCGAATCATCTGACTTTGAACAGACAAATATTGAATATCTCGAATTCTGGATGATGGATCCGTTTTCGGAAGACCCTGAAAACCCTGGTGAATTATACATCAACCTGGGAGATATTTCTGAAGATATTTTAAGAGATGGTCGTAAATCATACGAGAACGGACTTCCTATTTCGGAAGTGGTTGAAAATGTGGATACTACCATCTGGGGACGAGTGCCTTCCATGCAGGCATTGGTAGAAGCATTTAATAACAACCCCGGTTCAAGACAGTATCAGGATATTGGATATGATGGGCTTAACGATTCCGATGAAGCCAGTTTTCATGGGCCTACCTTCCTGGACGTTATTCGCGAGCAGTTTGGTACGCAATCGGAGGCATATCAAAAAGCTTTAGCCGATCCATCAGCTGATAACTATCAGTATTTCAGAGGTTCGGCTTTGGATTCTGATTCACGCTATAGCAGTGTTTTGGAGCGATACAAAAACTTTAATGGTCCCGAAGGAAACTCACCTTCTGATGATCAAAATCCGGAAGCTTATCCTACCAGTGCCACTACAATGCCTAATGTGGAAGATATCAATCGCGACAATACCCTGAGTGAGGCCGAACGTTATTTCCAGTACCGCATCAAACTCGACCCGAACAATATGGTTGTCGGGCAAAACTTTATCGCCGACATTCATGAGGCTACGAATATAAAATTGGATAACGGAACAGAAGGTGAAGTGAAATGGTATCAGTTTCGCATTCCCATTAGCCAACCCGAGAAAGTGGTAGGTAACATAGAAGATTTTCGATCAATTCGTTTCATGCGTATGTTTATGCGTGGTTTCGAGAAACCTGTGGTGCTCCGTTTTGCTACCCTTGAGCTGGTACGTGGCGAATGGCGCAAGTACCGCCAGAACTTACAGGCACCAGGTGAATATGTGGTAGGCGATAACGGCAATGATACCAAGTTTGATATCTCTGCTGTGAATATTGAAGAAAACTTTTATCGCGAACCCGTGCCATACCGGGTTCCGCCGGGCATTGATCAGGAGATAAATTATGGTACAACTTCATTGGTACGCCTCAATGAGCAATCCATGCAGATGACTATTGAAGATCTGCTGGATGGTGATTCGCGTGCTGCCTTTAAAACCACTGATTTTGATTTCCGGCAGTATAAAAAACTGAAGATGTATGTTCATGCCGAGAAATTGCATGATCATCAAAATCTGAATTATGGTGATTTATCTGTGTTTATCCGCTTAGGCTCCGATTTTACGGAGAACTATTATGAATATGAGATTCCATTAACTTTTACTCCCTGGCACACCGCTACTGATGAGAATATCTGGCCTGCAGCCAATGAAGTGGATATTAATTTGGATGAGCTGGTCAAGGTGAAGCAAAACCGCAATATGGCCATGCGCAATCCCAATAGCGATATCAGTCTTATCTATCCTTATATTGAGCAGCTGGGCGACCATATTGTTAAGGTGATCGGAAATCCAAGCATCAGCGATGTGATGGGGATAATGATTGGGGTGCGTAATCCCAAGCAGTTGAGCCTCACTTCGAATGATGACGGCAACCCCAAAAGTGCAATCATCTGGGTGAATGAGTTGCGCGTGACTGATTTCAACAACAAAGGCGGATGGGCAGCTACGGCACGCATCGAAACGCTGCTGGCCGATGTGGGACGTGTGGTAGTATCAGGCTCACACAGTACGCCCGGCTTTGGAAGCCTGGATATGAAAGTAAATGAAACTGCACGCGAAGCGGTCACCAATTTTGATATAGCAACGGATATTGACCTGGGTAAGTTTTTGCCCGAAGAGAGCGGTGTGCGCATTCCGATGCATTTCGACTATGGCGAATCGCATATCAAACCAGAATACAACCCGCTCAATCCGGATATCAAAATGAAAGATGAGTTGGATGCCTTAGACAATAAAGCTGATCAGGATTCGCTTAAGAGATTGGTGAACGACTATACCCAACGCAAAAATATCAACTTTGTAAATGTGCGTAAAGACCGCACCGGAGACTCCCGTCAGCCCAGGATCTATGATGTTGAAAACTGGAATGTTTCCTATTCTTTCACCGAGATTTACCACCGAAATATTGATGTGGAATACGACATCCGACAGACCTATCGGGGCGGCCTGGGTTATAATTTCACCGCTAATCCTAAAAATATTCAGCCATTCAAATCCTCAAAATGGGCATCCAAACCCTTTATGCAGCTGATCAAGGATTTTAATTTCTATTACCTTCCCAAGAATTTTGCTTTCCGCACCGACATGAACCGACAGTACAACGAGAAGAAATTCAGAAACAAAAGTGAAGGTGAGATTATTACCTACCCAATTTTTGCCAAGCAATGGGATTGGAACCGCAATTACGATTTTAAATTTGACCTAACCCGTTCGCTTACCCTCGATTTTTCGGCAGGGGCAAATGCCTTTATCTATGAACCAGCCGGGAATCCCGAAAGAGGAACTACCGAATGGAAGATGAACCGTGATACAATTTGGGATGAGGTGTTGAGTTTTGGCACCAAAACACGCTATAATCAAAGCCTGAGGTTGAATTATACGCTTCCGATAAATAAAATTCCACTTCTGAATTGGGTTACTGCCTCAGCAGGTTATCAGGGGGCCTACACCTGGCTGGCATCACCGCTTTCGGTACAGGATCGCATTGGTAATAGTATTGAGAACCAAAACACCAAGCAGCTGAATGGCAACCTTGATTTTGTGAAACTCTATAATAAGATAGGCTACCTCAAAACGCTAAACACCCCCCAAAGATCTGTTGGCCGAGGAGGGCCGTCGCCCAGGCCCGGAGCTGCCCGGCCGGGTGCCCGACCTCAGCAGGAGGAAGAAAATGCTGATTCAACGGAAACCAAACCTGCAGTGAATTATTTCAAAATCGTTGCAGATCAGGTGCTAAAATTAGCCATGAGTGTTAAAAAAGCCAATGTGAATTACTCCCAAAACAATGGAATGTTCCTTCCGGGCTTTCTTCCTGAGCCTGATATCTTTGGACTTAATCTGGCAGCTTCTGCTCCCGGCCTTGGTTTTGTGCTGGGAGATGAGGCAGATATTCGCAGCCTGGCCGTAGATAACGACTGGCTCACGCGCGATTCGTTGCTTAACAGAGCATTTGCAAAGAAATTTACAGAAACCTTCAGCTATAAAATCAACCTGGAACCGTTGCCGGGCCTGCGTATTGATATCAATGCCGATCGCACTTATGCACTCAATTTTCAGGAATATTTCAGGGCTGATTCCTTGGGTAATTTTAATAAATTTACACCTACCGAAACCGGTAACTTTAGTATGTCGTATGGCATGTGGGCTACCTCTTTTGTGAAAGCCCGAAGTGATGAAAGCTCTGAGCTTTTTGATAAATTGCTGACTAACCGGCTCGAAATAGCTAATCGGTTGGCCTATGGCAATGCCAAATGGGTTGAAGAAGGCGAGCGATATATTTACGATTCCGTTGGAGAGGCTTTCTATCCCCATGGCTATGGAGCCATTTCACCTGAAGTAGTTTTGTATTCCTTCTTATCAGCCTACGGAGGTAAAAATCCGGAGTCCATCAGCCTGAATCCTTTCCCGAAAATGCCAATCCCCAACTGGACGGTGAATTATAATGGTCTTACCCAGATTCCTTTTGTCCAGCGGCTGTTCAAAACAGTTAATGTTACACATGCTTATCGTTCTGCTTATTCAGTAAGTACCTGGCGTACCAATGTTGAGTACGACCCGGAAAACACCACCAAGACTTATGCGAACAGCAATATGTTTATTCCCAAATATGATATCGGACAGATAACAATTTCGGAGCAGTTTGCACCCTTGCTGGGGGTGGATGTTGGGCTGCATAACAGCCTTACTGCCCGTGTGGAATTTAAGAAACAAAGGAACCTTACCTTGAGTTTTATCAATAACCAATTGACAGAAGTTGTCGGGAATGAATTGATAATTGGGGCAGGCTACCGGCTGCGAAATTTGTCGTTTATCGTTTCGTCTGTCACAGGTGGAAATGCTACGCGCGCTTCGAATGATCTGATTTTGAAGGTTGATCTTGGATTCAGAACCGATAAAACCACACTTCGGCGCATTGACGAACGCAACAGCCAGGTTTCGGCCGGACAGCGTAAAATAAATATCTACGTAACAGCCGACTATACCTTTAGCAACCGCTTGAGCATGCAGGCTTATTTCAGACGCGATATGTCGGATCCTTTTGTTTCGAGTCAGTTCAAAAATTCAAATACAGCGGGTGGTGTCACGATGCGTTTTAGCCTGGCACAATAATATTCACGATTTCTTCATGTATTTTAGAATGAATTTAAGCTGGCAGGCATTTAAAAAAGTGTAAATTTGAAGCCAGAATAAAACCAAAATTTTTGTCTTATGAATATTCCTGCCGGATTAAAGTACACCAAGGATCACGAATGGATCCGTGTGGAAGGCGATGAAGCCTTTATTGGGATTACTGATTTTGCTCAAAAAGAACTGGGCGACATCGTTTTTATTGAAGTTGATACCCTTGATGAAGAACTCGATGCTGAAGAAACCTTCGGTACGATAGAAGCCGTAAAAACTGTTTCTGATCTGTTTATGCCGGTAAGTGGCACAGTGATCGAATTCAACGAATCGCTTGAAGATGCACCTGAAACAGTAAACAAAGATCCTTATGGCGAAGGTTGGATTGTAAAAGTAAAAATTGCTGATACTGCTCAATTGGACGGATTACTTGATGCAGATGCCTACAAAGCACTTGTTGAAGCCTGATCAAACTGATTTTTGCACAGATTAACCAGAAAATATTGGCCGGGAAGCTTGTGGGCACTGATGATTTTATTGCTTACTGGCTTGCCCGGCGATTATTTTCCCAAGGTAGTGTCATTCTGGGATTGGCTCTCACCAGACAAACTGGTTCATTTTTTTATATTTGGTGTTTTCACTTTTTTGTTGCTGTGGGGATATCGGGCACAATATTTGCAAGAATCAAAGCGTTTTGTGATTGTAAGAAACGTGTTGATAATCGGGTTCTTTTACAGCGGACTTACTGAGTTTCTGCAAGCTTACGTGTTTGTAGGACGTCATGGAAACCTGTTTGACATGTTGGCCAATGTAATCGGATGTTTGATTGGAGTGGTGTTGTTTAGGCTGTTAATAAGAAAAAATAAACGTGAGAACAAAAGTTTAACCTAATAATTATTAATTTAGCGGCTTTATAAGAGAAGCTGTCAAATTAATAGCCAAATCATTGACTATGGAAATTAAAAAATCACCAAAAGCAGATCTTGAAAACAAAAAAGTGCTGATGCGTCAGATCGGATTGATCTTTGCGCTGGCTGTAGTGTTTTTTGCTTTTGAGTATCGCAGTTACGACAAGCGTACCCTCGATTTGATGGAGCGCAGCGTTGAAGATATTCCGGAAGAAATCATTCCAATTACAGAGCAAAAGGTAAAACCACCACCACCACCTCCACCAAGACAGGTGACTGTACTCCAGGTGGTTGAAGATGATGTGGAAGTGGAAGATGAGATTGAGATTGATGTGGAAGTAGATCAGGAAACCGAGATAGAGGTGTACGTTCCACCGGTAATGGAGGAGGAAGAAGTTGTTGAGGCCGAAATCTTTACAGTGGTAGAGTCGATGCCAGAATTTCCGGGCGGGCCAGCCAAGATGATGGAATACATCGCCAAAAACATTAAATATCCGGCCATGGCACGCGAAAGTGGTATCCAGGGCAGGGTGTTTGTGAACTTTGTGGTGGAGCCAGACGGATCAGTTTCGAATGTGAAAGTGCTTCGTGGTATTGGCGGAGGTTGCGATGAAGAAGCTGTTAGGGTGGTTGAAGCCATGCCTAAATGGACTCCGGGACGTCAGCGTGGTAAAGCTGTGAGGGTTTCTTTTAACCTGCCAGTTCGCTTTACGCTCCAATAAGCCTACAAAAGAATTTTAAAAAAAGACTGCCTGAAGAAACAGGCAGTCTTTTTTTTATGGATGAAAATGTCTGAAAACAATCTCAGCTTTGGCTTTGCCAACTACTTTTTCGAGTTCTTCCAGTGAGGTGCTGCTAATCTTTTTAACGGACTTAAACTTCCACAGCAGCTTTTGAGCTGTGCTGTGACCAATGCCTTCGATAGTGGTAAGCTCAGATTTGATCACTCCTTTTTCAAATTGCTTGCGATGATGGGTTATCCCAAAGCGATGCGCTTCATCGCGCAATTGTTGAATGAGTTTGAGCGATTCGGAACGTTTGTCAATGTATAATGGCAAACTATCATCCGGAAAATAAATTTCTTCCAATCTTTTAGCAATGCCGATAATGGTGATTTTACCCCGCAAATCAAGCTTCTCCAGCGATTTTACGGCAGCACTGAGCTGTCCTTTGCCACCATCAATAACTATTAATTCAGGTAGCGGCTTTTCTTCATCGAGCAATCTCTTGTAGCGTCGGAAAATGATTTCTTCCATAGAAGCAAAATCATTTGGCCCTTCAACAGTTTTGATATTGAAATGCCGGTAGCCTTTTTTATTGGGTTTGGCATTTACAAATTGCACCATAGCTGCCACCGGATAGTCGCCCTGGAAATTGGAGTTATCAAAACATTCGATGGTTTTTGGCAGTACGGGCATTCGCAGGTCGTTCATCAGCTGGCTGAGGATGCGTTTCTGGTGCCGCTCGGGATCAATCAGGCTGCGTCGCTTTTCGGTCTCCATCCCAAAATGTTTGGCATTGCGTTCTGAGAGTTCGAGGAGATGTTTTTTGTCGCCTTTTTGCGGGATGGTGATTTTTATATTTTCAGGTTCAAATGTCAGCCTCATGGGCAGCACAATTTCCTTTGAAGTGCTTTCCAGTCTTTTTCTGATGTCGGTCACGGCAAGGGTTAACAAATCCTGCGCACTCTCATCCAGCTTGCGTTTGAGTTCAACACTATGCGATTGCACAATGGCACCCTCAATCACCTTGAGGTAATTCACAAAAACAGAAGCTCCGTGATCAAGCAGCGAAAACACATCCACATCATGCACAGTGGCGCTCACAATGGTAGATTTGCTGCGGTAGCGTTCCAGTGTTTCAATTTTCTCTTTTACGGCCTGAGCCTTTTCAAATTCCATCTTTTCAGCAAAATCCATCATCAGGCTTTTCATCTGCCGGATAACCATCTGGATGTTGCCTTTGATGATTTCTCTGATGTCTTTGATCATCACATCATATTCGGTTTCGGTTTGCAGGCCTTCGCAGGGGCCTTTACAATTGCCGATGTGATATTCCAGACAAATTTTATATTTCTGCTGTGCAATGAATTGCGGCTTTAGGTTTAAGCTGCATGAACGGATAGGATAAAGCTGCCGAATCAGATCGAGCAGGGTGTTCATCATCTTTACAGAAGCATAAGGTCCGTAATATGAGGAGCCGTCATGGATGATGTTTCGGGTGGAAAAGATACGTGGGAAGGGCTCATTTTTGATGCAAATCCAGGGAAAAGTTTTGTCGTCCTTGAGCAAAACATTGTATCGGGGCTGAAATTTTTTAATCAGGTTGTTTTCGAGTAATAACGCATCAGTTTCAGAATCAACTACAATAAATTTGATATCATGAATTCTGCGTACCAAAACCCTCAGCTTGCCAGTTTGTTGTTTGCTAAAATAGCTCATCACGCGTTTGCGCAAATCTTTGGCCTTGCCCACATAAATGATGGTGCCTTTTTCGTCCAGGTATTGATACACACCTGGATTGTTGGGGATTACAGTTATTTTATCCTGCAGATGTTTATTTTTATCTGTAAACTCCATATAGCAGGTTAAAAATTAGATTTTCTATTCAGCAGTTTTTTTTCTCAAGGCATCCCAGCCCTGTGCTTGCAAGCTGATGTATTGATTATCGGGAGTTATCATCACTTCTTCGCCTACGCTGGCTGTCATATGTCCGATAATTGTAACACCCGGAATGGCTGCAATTTTGTTGTGTTCTTTTATTGAAGCCGTAAAAAGTAATTCATAATCTTCGCCACCATTTAAGGCAGCTATGGAAGGAATCATATTAAACTCCTCAGCCACACTTGCAGTGGTGATATCGATCGGGATTTTTTCTTCATAGATCTGGCAACCCAGCTTCGAAGCCTTGCAGAGGTGTTTTATTTCGGAGGCCAAACCATCCGAAATGTCAATCATCGAAGTGGGTTTGATTCCGGCTTTTTGAAGGGCTTCGTTGATGTCGAGTCTTGCTTCTGGTTTCAACTGACGCTGAAGCACATAATCAAATCCTTGCAAATCAGGCTGTACGTCAGGATTAGCTTTAAAAGCAGCTTTCTCTCTTTCGAGCAAAAGCAGTCCCATATAGGCGCCTCCCAAGTCACCACTTACGCAGAGCAGATCGTTTTCGGAGGCTCCTTTACGATAACAAATATCTGCCGCTTTTGCTTTCCCCATAACGGTTACGGAAAGCATTAATCCAGACAGACTGCTAGTTGTATCACCACCAACGAGATCTACCTTGTATTTTTCGCAGGCCAGTTTAATCCCTCCATAAATTTCTTCGATAGCTTCAAGCGAAAAACGGTTTGAAACCGCCAGACCCACAACAATTTGCGTTGGAATGGCATTCATGGCTGCCATGTCCGAAAAATTCACAATGGCGGCTTTGTAGCCCAGGTGTTTTAAAGGGGTATAAGTGAGGTCAAAATGAACTCCTTCAACCAATAAATCGACAGAAACAAGGGTTTGAAATCCGTTGTGGTCAATCACAGCTGCATCATCGCCAACGCCAAGTTTGGTGCTTTCGTTCGCCAGGGTAATGCCTTTGGTGAGGTAATCAATAAGACCAAATTCTCCCAGGCTGCTGATTTCTGTTCTTTGGGGCTGATCATTTAATATTTCGCTCATGGTATAGTTTTATTGACTGAGTTTGCGGTATTTTTCTGCATTAGCGGCATCACCAAAACGGGCATAAATATTAGCGATATACAAAGCAAATCGTTTGTTTTGTGTTTCTCTGTAAAGATTTTCGAACAAGGGAAGTGCTTTCTTAAAATCTGCTGTTGACGCATCCAGTCCCTTTAGCATGATGTTGTACTGTTTGCGGGTTTTGTTGTTTTCATAATCTTGAACTTCCTTCTGATAACGGGCTTCAGCCTTATCATATAATTGAATGGCTTTCCAGCTCCTGGCCTCTGTGTGCGTTGGGTTGAGACTGAGAAGCTGCAAAGCAATCTTATCCAGTCCTTCGGTTTGTTCGCTTTGTTGTTTCGCGTCAAAATAGGCAGTAAGCAAGTGTTCATCTTGTTCGGCTACCGGATTGGGTGGCCATAAATCAATGGCTTTTTTCCATTGGGCAGTTTCGGTGTAGATTTCAAAAAGGCGGGTGCGCTCTGCTTTGGCTGCTTTGCTTTCAGGAAATTGTTGTTCCAGCGGTTCCAAAACACCAGATTCTTTTGAAATATTTCCCTGCTCACGATACAGTTTTCCCAGTTTTTGGTAAACTTCCGGACGGGCGGTTTTGTGGTAAATCGCAAGTTTGTAATACGATTCAGCTTTATCAGAAAGGCCAAGTGCTTCAGCTACTTCGGCAGCCTGTTCATAGTGGTTTTTTTCGGCCACTGAACCTGAAGCCTCATCGGCAGCTATTAATTCTTCATATAATGAAAGTGATTCCTGTAGTTTGCCTTGTTCAAATGCCTGTTGTGCCTGCTGGGTTCTGGTGAGTTTAGCAGCAGGGTTGCAGTTCGACAAAAAGAAAGCTAAAAGAATAAATATAATCCAACGAAAGGATTTCATCTGCATATTTGTCTTATTTGGCAGCAAAAATACAGGTTTTTTCATAGCTGTTTCACAATGCTGTTGCAATGAATGATCTTGGATACTGGTCGATTTTTGGATAATGAGAAAATTACAACTCGATTTTACAAATTAATTCAGTAGGAGCATTTTTTCTGAATTGTTATTCTTTTGGAGCTTTGGCTCATCTCGCGATAGCTATCGGGGG
>JAQVGO010000015.1:0-22619 GCA_028696715.1 Bacteroidales bacterium | reverse complement strand
TTATTCATTAAAACAGCTTTTTAATATTGTGGGCCCACCAGGACTTGAACCTGGGACCTACTGATTATGAGTCAGTTGCTCTAACCAACTGAGCTATAGGCCCTGAATTTGCATTTTTTTTACAGGAAAAAACACAGATTCCTTTTTTTTGAAGCTGCAAAGTTACATATTTGCTTCTTATTTCTGCAACAAAAAATTTTCCTTATGAAAAACTTCAAGGCTGTGAAAAATATCATTTTCGATTTTGGTGGTGTAGTGTTAGACATTGATCCGGTTCAAACCTTGAACGAACTCAAAAAATTAGGTTTTAATGAACCTGAGTTGCTCGAAAAACCTGAATTTAAAGATCAGATCATGGGTAAGTTTGAGCGGGGCATTTTAACACCAGAAACTTTTCGAAACAAGATCAGAAAATTTCTGAATCTCGATGTTAGTGATCAGCGTATTGACGATGCCTGGAATGCTTTATTGCTCGATATTCCAAAAGAGCGAATAAAAGTCATTGAGCAGGCAAAAACGCATTACAATATTTTTCTGTTGAGCAATTCAAACGAAATTCATTATGATGTGTATGTTAGAGATTTGCAACTCAGATTTGGCTATCGGGAATTTGATCAGCTTTTCCACAAAGCATATTTCTCATTCGATTTGCATCTAAGCAAGCCTAATCCGGAGATTTTTGAGTTTGTTCTGGATCAGCATAAGATGCTCCCCGAAGAAACTTTATTCATCGACGACACGCTTGAGCATATCGAATCGGCACGCAAGCTTGGCTTCCAGACCTATCACCTTGAAAAGCCAGTTCGTTTAAGAGATCTATTTACGGATGGCAGGCTGAAGGAAGATCTGAAATAGCATCTGTATCAGTTGTATGTTTTTCAAAATCAAATCCGTCATAATAACCAATTATTTCATCCATTAATGTAAACATGGGTGCTGCATTTTCAATCTGCATCATTTTTATTCTGAAGGCTTTGAAGTTAGGGTATCCTTTAAAATAGTCGCTCCAGTGCTTGCGCATTTCCATCAATGCCTGCCGTTCGCCTTTCCAGTCAATGGAACGTTCAAGTTGTATTTTACTGATTCGAACCCGTTCGTGAATATCTGGTTTTTCGGGTAATACTCCCGTCTTCAGGTAATGTTTGATTTCATGAAAAATCCAGGGATTGCCATAACTTCCTCTCGCAACCATCAATCCATCCACGCCAAAGCTGTCCTTGAAAAATTTAGCAGATGGCCCGTCAATCACATCTCCATTGCCAAAAACAGGGATGTGCATCCGTTGGTTTTCTTTCACCTTCCCGATTAAGGTCCAGTCGGCTGGCACACTGGAACGGGTGGTTCTGAGTCGTCCGTGAACAGTGAGTGCTTGTATGCCAACATCCTGTAATTTTTCGGCAATCTCTACGATATCTTTTCTGTTTTCGTCATATCCCAGACGGGTTTTAACAGTTACCGGAAGTTTTACTGCTTTTACCACAGCTTCGGTCATGGCAACCATTTTTGGGATATCATTCATAATACCCGAACCGGCTCCTTTTGAAGCCACTTTTTTTACCGGACAGCCAAAGTTGATGTCAATAATATCGGGCGAAACACTCTCGGCATAAAGTGCTGCCTTTACCATCGAATCAATGTCGTGGCCAAAAATCTGAATACCTATTGGGCGTTCAAATTCATTAAAATCCAGTTTTTTTACACTTTTAGCAGCATCTCTGATCAAACCTTCAGAAGATATAAATTCGGTGTACATGATATCGGCACCAAACAGCTTGCACACATACCTGAAAGGCGGGTCGCTCACATCTTCCATGGGCGCAAGCAAAACAGGGAATTCTTCAAGTTTAATATTACCGATTCTAATCACAGTATTCTTTTTGAGTAATAATTGAGCCTGCAAAAATACTAACTTTGCGCATTCTGGATATGAAACCCACATAAGCTGTATGATGATAGCTGTTTTTGAGCAGACTTCCTCTGCCTTTAAGTTGTTTATTTTGCTGGGCTTATTGCTTTTCGGTGCTTTGCTTGGCATGTTGACAGGTTTAGCACTGGCTGCTGTTTTTTACGGACTTCCTGTTGATATGCTTATACTCGATCAGGAAAGTGCCCGGGGATTGCAAATTGCCCGATTGATGCAGCTCAGTGGTCAGCTGGGCTTATTTGTTTTTCCGCCCTTGTTCTATGCCTGGCTTACAAATAGCAGACCCTTGCAATCGCTGGGTTTTAAAGGTTTAAAAAACACTGAAGTTGTATTATTTGGTGTTCTTACCATGTTTGTAAGTTTACCGCTGATACATTTTCTGGGAGAATGGAATAGTCAGTTGCACTTGCCCGAATCAATGGCTTCGTTGGAACAATGGATGCTTACGAAAGAAGAGCAGGCGGCGGAGTTGAGCGAGCGATTTTTGCAGGTTACTACTATTTCAGGTTTGGCGTTTAATTTGTGTATGATGGCTGTGATTCCGGCTATTGGTGAAGAATTGGTGTTTAGAGGTGCGCTTCAGCCCTTGTTGATTCGTTTGTTTAAGAACGCACACATCGGAATTATTTTGGCTTCACTTCTCTTTGGCTTGATGCATTTGCAATTCTATGGGCTTCTGCCCCGTGTGGTTTTGGGATTGTTTTTAGGGTATTATTTTTATTATTCCAGGTCACTTTGGCTTCCGATTTTGATGCATTTTGTAAATAATGGCACCGCAGTTATCGTTTACTATTTAAACCATAACGGATTTATCGATATAGAGATGGAGAACTTTGGTGCATCTGAAGCTATGTGGTTGGTTATTTTTAGTTTGTTGCTAGTTGTTGCAGGCATTGTTTATGCAAAACAGAAATTTTTATCCATTACCAATGCAGTGAATTAAACCACTCAAAACAAAAAAAGGCACTGATCTGGTCAATGCCTTTTTTAATTTAGTTTTGTCAGGTTTTAATACTGACCTTTTAAGGTAGAGTAATTGATACGGAATGCACCACTTTTTCGCAATTCCTGTTTCACATCAGTTACGATACCCATTTTGGTTTCGCTATGAACTTTGAGCGAAGTTGTAAGAAAGTTACGGTCGGCTTCGTTACGGGCTTCGCGTTCGCGTGCAATAAATTCAGGGACGTCTTCAACGCGCGCAAACTGATCGTTGAGCTGAATACGTGATTCAGTTCCATAAAGAGCTGCATTTGTTGGAGGCCCCATATAAATATACATCACAAGAGATTTCTTATCCAGCTTTTGAACTTCTGTAGCTTGCGGCAGTCTCATTTTTACGCGTAAGGTAACCTCTCTCATCACGGTAGTAACCATAAAGAAAAACAACAACATAAAAATGATATCAGGCAATGAGGAAGTATTAATTGCCGGTGAACCTTTGCCTTTTTTTGTCTTGAATTTTGACATATTACCTATCTCCTATATCTTCGGGTTCAGCTTCACTAATACGCACAGGCACAGCTTCATTGATGGCTTTTATTTCGTCCTCGTTAATGAGTCTGCTATAACGCGTTCCAAAATGTTTCTGTGCCATTTCATCCTTCAGTTCGTTAAAGGCCCTTGCCAGTTCATTTTGAACCATGATATACATCTCATAGGAAGTACCCCGGTCATTTTTCAATGAAATAACGCCTTTACTGGTATGAATCTCGCCAAGCAGATCGATGGTTTTCAGTTCAGTTTCCGGGTAATCCGGATTATCTGGGAATACCGGAATCATAAACTTTTTGGCAACATCTTTTAAAGTTGAGATATCGCCGATTTTTCCATCAACCAGAAGGCGGTCATTCTTATTTACCAGAACGTTCAGGATGTTTCTTTCTTTAATCTTGATGTCTTCTTCAGGATCTTCAACCGGAGGAGGAAGCCGGCGTGTAATACCGGTATCTACATCCATAGTTGTAGTCACCAGAAAGAAGATCAACAAGAGGAATGCAATATCAGCCATTGAGCCCGCATTGATTTCGGGGGATGCTCTTCTAGCCATAATTGATTATTTAAAGATTTTTAATACACTCGAGAATACAATTGCCAGCAAGGCAACGGCAAAAGCGATATAGGTAAAAATAATACCCATACCAACATTGCGTGAGGTTTGTTCCGTGATCTTGAGTAGTTCCAGTTTAGTGTCGCTATAGGTATTTCCTGCGATGCTATAGGCAATAAAGCCTAATATGGCTACCACAACAAGAATTATCAAAAGCTTGATGGCATTCTTCGGAGCCAGGATAAACCCATAAATTGGAGATGCAATAGCAATAACTACCCCAGAGATCAGCAGGATGTAACTCCACTGCAAAAACTTGGATGATTCTATTGATTCCATGTAGAACAGCACAGCCAATACTGCTGACACGGCCATCAACACATAAAGCACCCAGCCTACGTATTTTGATAGTTTGTCAACCATAGTTATTATTTTTTGGCGTATTTGTTCATAATGTCAATAAAGGTAATGGAACTGTCTTCCATATCGTTTACCAGATTATCAATTTTCGATACAATATAATTGTAGAAAATTTGAAGAATAATCGCTACGATAAGACCGAATACAGTAGTCAAAAGGGCTACTTTGATACCTGTTGCAACAATCTGGGGAGAAATATCACCAGCGGCAGCAATGTCGTCAAAGGCCTGGATCATACCGATTACAGTACCCATAAAACCAAGCATAGGAGCCAGGGCGATAAACAGAGAAATCCAGCTTACACCACTTTCCAGGCGGCCGGTGATAACTGAGCCATAGGAAACGATTGATTTTTCAACCTCTTCCACGCCCGAATCGTAGCGCAGCAAACCCTGATAGAAGATGCTGGCGACAGGACCGCGGGTGTTGCGGCAGATTTCTTTTGCTTTATCCACACCATCGCTATCAAGTGCTGACTCGATAGAAGTGAGCAATTTCTTGGTGTTGGTTGTGCTAAGCGTTAAATAGATTATTCTTTCAATGCTGATAGCAAGACCAAAAATGAGGGTGAGCAAAACAATACCCATAAATTCCGGACCACCTTCGATGAATTTTTCTTTCAAAACTTCGTGAAAAGTTTGTGGTTTTTCCGGCTCTGCCTGCATTTCGACAGTTTCTGCTGCAACAACTTCTTCTACCACTGCTGTGGTATCTTGCGCTGTAGTATCAGGTTCTGAATCCTGTGCAAACATGATTGTGCTGGCACCAAAGGTCATTATGCCTGCGATTGTTAGTAAAGCAATGATTTTTTTCATAGTTAAAAATGATGTTGATTACTACTTTAAACTCCGTTTGAGTGGTTAATATTATTTTGGTTAAATAGAATTCACGATCAACAAAAGTATGAATAATATCAAAAAAAACAAGAGAACATTATATGCTATTTGTATTTTAACCAAAAATTATTGCGGAGAGGGCGGGATTCGAACCCGCGATACCCTTTTGGAGTATACACACTTTCCAGGCGTGCGCCTTCAACCACTCGGCCACCTCTCCAATGCCTCAACAGAACGATGTATTTTAGCAAAAGCTAAAAACAGAGGCCAAAATTACACTTTTTTTAAGATTCCAGAAGGATTCTGTTTGCCTTATCTTTAGTTTTAATTCATTCTAAATTTCAGCAGAAAAACTATGCTACTTAAGTTTACTAACCACAAACTGTTGTTCACTTTCATTCAAGCCGTCTGATAGACGTAAAATATAGGATCCTGCATTCAGATCAGAAATATTTATGCCGTTTTTTGAATCGTTTAAAACACCTGATTTCACTAGTTTTCCTAAAGTGTTATAGATGAAAAATTGCATATTTGAGGAGACAATCCCTTCAATATGGAGCTTATCGTATGCCGGATTTGGAAATAACTTTTGGTTTATAGCCGTTTCTGACAGGCTAACATATGTCGAGGTTATTTCTATGTCGTCAATAAACATCCCTTCTTCGGTGACGTAAACATCGCTAACAAATCTGAAACGAAGCTGAACATAAGGAAGGCCAAGGTAATCTTCAAGATCATAAAACTTCTGTACCCAGCTGTTTTGATTTCCGTTGAAAGTTTCCAGGATAGTCCAATTCAACCCGTTGGTGGTAACTTCCAGATACATATAATCATAATCAGCTTCCAGGTTAAACTTTGTCCAGAAAGAAAGCGTGGAGGCAGTCATATTGCTCATATCCAATGCGTTGAGTATAGCAGTAGATTCTGTCGAATTGTTGTAATCTCCCAACGGGCTTTCGGTTAATGAATGATTACTCGAGTAAAATTCAGCTGTGCTAAGTCCCCAATCTCCTGTGAGTTCCCAATAGGGTAGCCCGTTTTCAAAATCAATAAAGAGTGGCAGAGCCAATGGTGGGGCGGGGGTAACACTTACACTATTTGAAGGATAAGATTCTTCTCCACTTTCTTCGTAAATTGCAGTTATGTAATAGGTGTAAAGTGCCAGGTTTTCCAGGCCTTCATCTAAATAGGAAGTTGCATCTGTTGAGTCAATCAGGGTATTGTCTCTGTATATCCTGAAGTAGGCGGCATCAATTAGTGGTGCCCACTCCAGACTAACTTTTGAATCGCCCGGAATTGCAACCAGATTGCGGGGTGGATTGAGCCTGTTGGCCATAGTAACTATCGAAGCAAGTGATGCCTGTGTGAAAATTTTTGCCTGTTCTTCATTGTTATAACTTGGACCAATCAGGTCGTTCGAGGTGTGGATGTAAGGACTGTGATCATCGCCGTCTTCGAAAGGGAAAATACCCATATAACCGTTATTGTTAAATGAAGTATGATCGCTGTCGCCACCCACCAACATGCCTTGTTCAATAGGAAAATCAGGAAGATAAACACCTGATACCTCCATATAAAAATCAGCAAGTTCCTGAGCAGAAGGAGGATAAATCAGATCGGTGTGGATGTAACTTCCATTTTGTAGATACCCGATCATATCAAGATTGAAATAGCCATGTATATCCATTCCCTGCTGCGCAGCAGATTGTGCATAGGCTGCACTTCCATACAAACCATATTCTTCACCCGAAAAAGCACAGAAAATAATTGTCCGGTCGAAAGTATATTGGCTTAAAATCCTTGCCATCTCAAGTACACCGGCTGTTCCGGAAGCATTATCATCGGCGCCCGGAGCATCTCCGCCACTGCTGTACGAATCGTAATGTCCACCGCAAACAACATATTCTTCCGGATATTTTGTGCCTGTGAGAGTTGCTATTACATTGTCGCTTGCACTGCCCGAAGGCATATTGAAATCCTGCAACTCAACTTCAAGACCAAGGGCTTCAAATTCTTGTTTGATCCAGTTTTGAGCCTCTACACTCTGGCTTGAGTAGGCATTGCGTGTGCCATAATTCTCGAGATGCTGAATGATAGCTGTGATGTTGCTAACATCTACCTCTTCTAACAGAGAAACAACAAAAGGATCCGGATCAAAGCTTCTCTGCGATAGCAAATCGTTGGACTTTGGCCAGCTGGCAACCGTTGGATGGATTTGAACCATTCCGTCATTCTTAAAAGGCTTGAGCGAAGCTGATTCAGATGATTTAATCTGTACTACCGAAAAATGTTCATTTGAAAAAAGTCTGGTAGCCGCTATTTGATTGAAGCTGAAATGGGCTTCCAAATCATCAGGATGGCCATAGACGATGAAATAATTTTCGCCTGTTTCCCAAGCGGTTTGATCTATAACTGTTGCTCCACGAATCACTTGTGCCTTAGTACTGGCAATCACAAAATTCTGACCGATATGATGTACATTGATGGCAGGATTTTCGACATAGGATTTTAAGTCAAGCTGGCTTGTAACAGGGATAAAAACTAATTCGTCAGCCATTAAAGTAAAGCTGAGCAATAACGTCAATATGACGAGGCTAAATTTTTTCATAATAATTTGGTTTATACATTTCGCATTTGGGCAACAAAGCTAATGTTTTTTGATGAGTAAAGAGGCTTATTATGGTGGCAGAAATCACCCTTTCTGATCATTTATTTTCAACAGTCATTTCCCCTCTTATCGATTGTTGCAGCAAGCGTATTATTTTATCGTGTGGATAATTTTCTCCTATCAGATACATCAATTTGGCCAGTGCCGATTCCGTTGTAATATCATATCCACCCACTACACCAATGCGTTGTAGTTCGAGGCTGGTTTCGTAGCGGCCTAATTCAACAGAGCCAGATTTACATTGGGTTACATTAAGAATAATTAATCCTTTTTGAATTCCCCCTTTTAATGCATTGATGAACCAGGGATCGGTGGGGGCATTGCCCGATCCAAAAGTCTCCAGAATGAGTGCCTTTAAACCAGGAATTTCGAGTGTGCTTTTTACAACCGACTCACTGATGCCGGGAAATAATTTCAGGATGCTCACATTGTAATCGAGTGAGCTGTGTATTTTCAGCTTTTTGAAATTTGGTTTTATGATGTTGTTTTTGTTGTATTTGATGTGAACTCCAACTTCGGCAAGCAAAGGATAATTGCCACTTACAAAGGCATTAAAATGTTCTGCATTGAATTTGGTGGTGCGATTGCCACGCATCAAATGATTTTCGAAATAGATACTCACTTCGGGAACGATTGCCAGCTCGTCCTCTTTGGCAGCAGCAATTTCGATGGCAGCCAGAAAGTTTTCGCGGCCATCTGTCCTGATTACTCCCATCGGCAATTGTGAGCCGGTAAAAACAACTGGTTTATTCAGATTTTCGAGCATAAAACTCAAGGCAGAAGCTGTATATGCCATGGTATCAGACCCATGCAACACTACAAAACCATCATAATCTTCGTAGTGTTTTTCAATCATTTGTGCCAGCTTAATCCAAAACTCCGGCTTCATATTGGAAGAATCAACCAATGGATCAAATGAATGAAAATCAATTTGATAGCCAAAATCCCGCAAAACCGGAAGCTGCTCATAGATGTTGTTAAAATTGAAAGGAGTTAACGCTCCGCTTATCGGATCCTGAGTCATGCCAATGGTTCCGCCGGTATAAATTACCAATAAAGAGGTGTTTTGTTCCAGATTCATTTTGTAGGAAGATTAAATAATTCGTTTGCGTTTTGCGTGGTAATTTCTGCCAGTTTATCCAGTTCTATTTCCAGTATTGCAGCAAGTTTTACGGCAGTTTCAAAGAGATAGGCACTCTCGTTTCGCTTGCCACGATAAGGTACGGGTGGCAGAAAAGGTGCATCCGTCTCAAGGATTAGTCGTTCAACGGGCAAATGTTTCACAATTTCGGGCAAGCTTGATTTTTTATAGGTCAAAACACCGCCAATTCCCAGGTAGAAACCCAGGTCAACAGCTTTTTTTGCTTCTTCCAGCGTTCCTGTAAAGCAATGAAGTACACCTTTTAAACTGCCATTTTGAGCTTTTTGTATTTCGGTCAGCATCTCCGGAAAAGCCTCTCTGGTATGAATAGCGACTGGTTTTTGCATTTGTTTTGCCCAATCAAATTGCATGCGAAGTGCTTCGAGTTGTTGTGTGGCAAAGCTCTTATCCCAGTAAAAGTCCAAACCGATTTCGCCTATGGCAATAAAAGTTTCCGGATGATATTTTAATTGTTCCTTAAAATGAGAAAGTTGTTTTTGCCAATCCTCTTTCACCGATGTAGGATGCAAGCCTATCATTGGAAAGCAGTTAGCCGGAAAATCTTCACAAAGTTGCAATAGGGGTTTCACTGAATCCTGATCAATATTGGGGAGCAGAAAGCGATGGATACCCCTTGAGATGGCTCTTTTAATCATTTCCTGGCGGTCGTGATCAAAATCTTCGAGATAGAGATGGGTATGTGTGTCGATGAATTGCATGAAGCAAAATTAGGACAAAATTTGGGGCTGTATGGCAAGTCAATACAGGAACTCGTCGTAGGGATATCGGATAGCGTGCATATCACGAATTTCTTTGTATAGCAGTGCCCTGAATTCCTGATAATTAGTTTTGTTTTTGGCCGAAATAAAGATGCAATTGTTATTTGTTCTGGAAATCCAGGAGCTTTTCAAGCGTTCCAGTGAGAGGTTATGTGCAGTTTCGGGGCTCAAATCGTCAGCATCTTTTTCTTCCCAGCTGTATGCATCAATCTTATTGAAAACCATGATGGTTTTTTTGTTTCCGACTCCAATTTCTGCCAGTGTTTCGTTCACTGTTTCAATCTGCGATTCAAAATCAGGATGCGAAATATCAACGATATGTAGCAGCACATCCGATTCTCTGGTTTCATCCAAAGTGGATTTGAACGACTCAATCAGATTATGGGGTAGTTTTCGGATAAAACCAACTGTATCGGATAATAAGAATGGCAGATTATCGACCACTACCTTGCGCACGGTGGTGTCAAGTGTTGCAAAGAGTTTGTTTTCCGCAAAAACTTCAGATTTACTAAGCAGATTCATAATTGTTGACTTGCCAACATTGGTATAACCAACAAGTGCAACTCGGATGAGTTTACCTCTGTTTTTACGCTGAACGGCTTGTTGTACATCAATTTCTTCCAATCGCTTTTTCAAAAGACTGATTTTGTCTCTGATGATGCGTCGGTCGGTTTCAATTTCTGTTTCGCCGGGGCCTCTTAACCCAATTCCTCCTCTTTGCCGTTCAAGGTGTGTCCACATGCGGGTTAACCGGGGCAAAAGATATTGGTATTGAGCCAGTTCTACCTGAGTTTTGGCGTAAGCTGTGCGGGCACGTTTGGCAAAGATATCCAGAATCAGATTGGTACGATCGAGAATTTTTACCTGGAGAGCTTTCTCGATGTTGCGCAGTTGTGACGAGCCGAGTTCATCGTCAAATACCACCAGATCAATATTTTCGGCTTTTACATATTGTGCAATTTCTTCCAGTTTTCCTGTTCCAACATAAGTGGCCACATTAGGTTTATCCAGTGCCTGAATAAAACGTGCAACTGGCACACCTCCAGCCGTTTCAAGTAAAAATTCTAATTCGTCAAGGTATTCGTCTGTTTTCTCTTTGGATTGTTGTTGCGTGGCAATAGCAACCAAAACAGCTCTTTCGACAGGTATGGCAGTAGAAATATTTTTGGGCATAAATATTTAGTGATTTTTATCACGGTTTTTATGATGCTTTCTTTTGATGTTTGCATCATGGCGGATGTCTCTTGACACAAAATAAACGGCAGTGACAATGACATAAAAATGTACCAGCGAATAACTTAATGTTCCGGGTTTTAGAAATACAACGAATAGGTTAAAAGCAGCTGCTATCAGTACAATAAAAAAACCGTAACGAAAGAAATCGGATCTTTTCATTACCATGGAGAGCAAAAATACGGCTCCGAGCAAAATGATCAATCCCCAGCGAATAATCCAATTTGGAAACTCACTTTCAAATCCGGGATTACTGATGTAAGGATACACCGTAAAAAGAAGGTATGACACAAACCCCAGCCGCAACAGCAGGGTAATAAAACTGTTAAATTGCGATTTCCATTTTTCGCTCATAAGCAGATTTTTTGTCAGAAAGGTCTGAAACCAATTATTTCCCTCACTTCCCGAATTGTTTTACGTGCACTTTCGTGTGCTTTTTCAGCACCCATACGAGCTGCCTTGCTGATTGCAGTTTCATCTCCCAGCAGGGAATTGATTTTTTCGCGTATTGGCTCAGTAAAGATAATAATATCTTCGGCAAGTTGTTTTTTCAGATCGCCATAGCGGATACTACAGCTGTTGTAGGCTTCATCAAAATGTGCAACAACATCCGGTTTAGATACCACTTTTAAGAGCGAAAACAAATTCTCGATGGGTTCAGCTTTCTGCTGATTGGGCTCCGTTGGGCCGCTGTCAGTAACAGCACGCATCACCTTTTTTCGAATCACTTTTGGCTCGTCCGACAGAAAGATCGCATTGCTCTCGCCTTCTGACTTACCCATTTTTCCGCTGCCATCCAGTCCCGGAATTTTAACCAGTTGTTCGCCAAAGTTAAATGCCTGAGGAATAGGGAAATAATCCTCCTTGTACATGCGATTAAAGCGACGGGCAAAAGTTCTTGACATCTCCAGGTTTTGCTCCTGATCCTTACCCACAGGTACCTTATCAGCTTTGTGGATAATGATGTCAGCAGCCATCAGGGTAGGGTAGGTAAGCAAACCGGCATTCACATTTTCGGGCTGTTTGCGGGCTTTTTCCTTAAAGGTTGTAACGCGCTCCAACTCACCCAGATAGGCATTCATGTTCAGGAAAAGATATAATTCAGCAATCTCCGGAAGATCACTTTGGACGTATAAAGTAGCTTTTTCAGGATCAAGTCCGGCGGCCAGATATTCGGCCAACACATGCTTTACGTTTCCATGCAGATCTTCAGGTTTTGGATGCGTGGTAAGCGAGTGATAATCAGCAATAAAGAAAAAGCAATTATGCGTTTCCTGCATCTTCACAAAGTTTTTAACAGCACCAAAATAATTGCCGAGATGTAGTTTGCCTGTAGGTCGAATTCCGCTTAATACTGTTTCCATGAAGAATATGCTGTCGTTTACTTAGGTGTTAAATTTTTATTTCGTCGTTATTCAAGCTAAAGAACTTATATTCAAGCATATGGTAATTTGCCATAGCTTTAACCCGAACAGTTTTTTTGTATTTCCAGGCCCATTTACGTCGGATAGAGAAAACACCGCGGGTGAGATAAGCATGGATAAAAGGATGAACAGCAATAGTAATTGCTTTTTCGTTTTGATCCTGCAAGAGGTATTTCAGGTTGTTTTCTATTTCATCGGTAAAGATGATGCTTGGCTTGATTTTTCCGGTGCCTTCGCAAACGGGACAACTTTCGAGTACCTGCACATTCATTTCGGGTCGCACACGTTGACGGGTGATCTGCACCAATCCGAACTTGCTGGGCGGCAGGATGGTATGTTTGGCATGATCGCGTGCCATCTCGTCTTTAAGCTTTTGGTATAACTCGCGACGGTGTTTGGCATCGTGCATGTCGATAAAGTCAACCACGATAATACCACCCATATCGCGTAATCGCAATTGGCGCGCAATTTCTGCGGCGGCTTCCAGATTTACTTCCAGGGCATTTTCTTCCTGGCTGTTTTCTTTGTTCACACGATGACCGCTGTTTACGTCGATCACGTGCATGGCTTCGGTATGTTCTATAATCAGATAAACACCACTGCGAATGGTTACTGTTTTTCCGAAGAGGCCTTTGATTTGTTTATCTACACCAAAATGCTCAAAAATGGGGGCTTTCCCCTTGTAAAGCTTTACGATATCAATCTTTTGCGGAGCTATCGTCTGGATAAAATTTCTTGTTTCTTCAAACAAAGTGCCGTCATTGATGTGCACGCTGTTGAAAGATTCATTGAGCAGATCGCGCAAAATGGCTGAGGTGCGGTCGAGCTCACTGATAATTTTTACAGGAGGCTTGGCATTTTGAAGTTTTTGGGTTGTTTTTTCCCATTTTTCAACCAGCGACCTGAGGTCAGCATCCAGTTCGGCAACTTTTTTGTTTTCGGCAACCGTGCGAATGATCACGCCGTAATTGTTAGGCTTGATGGATTGGATCAGTCTTTTGAGGCGGTTGCGCTCTTCGCTGCTTCTTATTTTTTGTGAGATGGAGATCCGGCTCGAGAAAGGAACCAAAACGAGGTATCTGCCTGCGAATGAAATTTCTGACGAGATACGCGGTCCTTTGGTGGAGATAGGTTCTTTGGCGATTTGTACAAGGATTTGTGCTCCTGTTGCCAGAACCTGAGTGATTTTTCCGGTTTTTTCGATATCAGGCTCCGCCCTGAAGTTGTCCATATTCACCTGAGCAGGTTTGCCATTGAGTGCAAGCTTGGTGTATTTATTCAAAGAACGAATCTGGGGTCCCAGATCCAGATAATGCAAAAAGGCATCTTTTTCGTAACCAACATCTACAAAAGCGGCGTTGAGGCCGGGCATGATTTTTTTAACACGTCCCAGATATACGTCGCCTACTGCGTAGTTGTTGTTGGTGCGCTCCTTATGGAGCTCCACTAGTTGTTTATCTTCTAAAAGAACGATGTCCACTTCCGAAGCGCGAGAATCTATGATGAGTTCCCTGTTCACTTTTTATTTTTTTAAATGGATAGCTGTTAATTAACAGCCTGATTAAACGATATTTGGAGTGGAGTTCGGCACAAAAATGATAAAATCGAATAACACAATGCCGGATCAAATTCCGACATTGTGTTATCTGTATTCATTGACATATAAAACTATTTCTTTTTATGTCTGTTCTTCCTCAAACGTTTTTTGCGTTTGTGGGTAGCCATCTTGTGTCTTTTTCTTTTTTTCCCGCTTGGCATAACAATTTATTTTAATGAATCGAACTAAATTATTTTACGCTGCCTTTAACTTCATTAACGAAGGTTTTGGCAGGTTTGAAAGCAGGAATGTTGTGTGCAGGGATAATGATTGTGGTGTTTTTGGAAATGTTTCTTCCGGTTTTTTCAGCTCTTCTTTTAATAGTAAAGCTACCGAAGCCTCTCAGGTAAACATTTTCACCATTCACCATGGCATTTTTAACAACATCCATGAAGGATTCAACTACTGCCTGAACGGCTACTTTTTCAACACCTGTTTTGTTAGCAATATCTGCTACGATTTCTGCTTTTGTCATATCTTTAAAACTTTAAAAGATTAGAAATGTGAATTTTATTTGGACGGCAAAGGTAAAAACATTTTTCTTATAAGGAAAGGCCTTTTAACTTTTTTTTATGTCTAAACTACTCTATATAAATAAATTCGAAGATGAACCCTGTGAGTGCAGCCTTATTGATTTGGTACAAGAATAACAAACGTATTTTACCGTGGCGCGAAATTACTGATCCTTACCACATTTGGATTTCAGAAGTGATACTACAGCAAACACGTGTAAATCAAGGTGTTGATTATTATTTGCGCTTTGTTGAGCAGTGGCCGGATGTGAAGCAACTAGCCAGTGCCTCAGAACAGGAAGTGCTTAAAATGTGGCAGGGGTTGGGTTATTATTCGCGCGCCCGCAATATGCTGGTGGCTGCACAGGAGATTGTGAATAAGTATAATGGTTTGTTTCCAAGATCAGCCGACGAATTAAAAAAATTAAAAGGAATTGGGGATTATACCGCGGCTGCAATTTCTTCCATTGCATTCGATGAGCCTGTTGCTGTGATAGATGGTAATGTTTTCAGGGTACTATCAAGATTGTTTAATGAAGAAACTGCTATTGACTCGTCTGCTGCAAAAACTACATTCAGGATGTTGGCAGACAGTTTGTTGGATAAAAGCAATCCAGGCGAGTTTAACCAGGCAATTATGGAGTTTGGGGCCTTGCACTGTGTGCCTAAAAATCCGGATTGCAGAACCTGTCCCTTACAAGACTCATGCCTGGCCTTTGCGCTTAAAAAAGTAGATCAGTTGCCTGTGAAAAAAAATAAAATCAAGATACGGAAACGTTTTCTGCATTATTTCATCTTTTTGCAAAAAGAACAGCAACAGTGTTACACCTTATTAAAGTACCGCGGTTCGGGTGATGTATGGCAGGGCTTGTATGATTTTCCATGCATTGAATCAGATCGTATCTTGTCGATAGCCGAACTGGATCACGAACAACTATTTACTGCGATAAAAGCTGTTGCTACTGAAATAATTCCAATTCCCGGCATCAGGAAGCATATACTTACACACCAACATCTGACGGCAAAATTTTATGTGGTGAAATGCAAAAATGGTTTTGAGCATTTGAAAAATAATTCGCTATCTTTGGTTTCGCAAACGGAGCTCGGAAATTATCCACTGCCCCGATTGATAGATCAGTTTTTACATGAAAATGAAAACCTATTTGATAACTGTTAAAATTTAACAAAGAATGGCTGGACTAAACAAAGTAATGTTAATCGGACGACTTGGTAAAGATCCCGAAGTGATTTCATTTGATAATGGTGGAAAAAAGATGACTGTTACGCTTGCTACTAGCGAACGCTATCGCGACAGAAACGGGCAGTGGCAGGATCAGACCGAATGGCACAATGTGGTAGCCTGGGGAAACCTGGCCAATGATATTGACGAAAAACGAAGGGTGTATGCCAAGGGTGATCTTATGTTTATCGAAGGAAAGATAAGAACCAGACAATACACAGATGGTCAGGGAGTTACTAAATACATCACGGAGATTCTGGCTGAGAAAATGAACCTGATCTCCAAAAGTAATTCCGGTGGCGAGGGCTACAATGCTGGAGGAAACAATCAAAACACTGCACAGTCATCAGCTTCACAAGAACGCTCGGCTCCATCAAATGAAAAGAATGAAAACAAAGACTTTGATCCTTCGCAGGAAACAGATGATCTGCCCTTCTAGGCTGGTTATCAGTTAATTTAATTAGAATTAACAGCTAAGTACTTTTGCATTATCCTGTATTTTCTTATTTTTGTTGCGAAATTCAAAACTGATTGATTTTGGACACACCTGATCCTGACCCCTATGCGAGTATAATCGCTGTTTTACTTAATACAGATTTTACCGGATTAAGCACCTCTGCCCTTATTGGGCTATTGGTACTTGCATTGCTTTTGTTTTTTTCGGCTTTGGTTTCGGGAAGCGAAACAGCCTATTTTTCGCTGAAACCCTCAGATTTGCACCTACTCGAAAATAGTGGATCGGAGCTGAGTAAGGTGGTGCTGTCTCATCGCGAAAACCCCAAGACCTTATTAGCTACTATATTGATAGTTAACAATTTGGTGAATGTTGCGATTGTTATTCTCTCCAGTTTTCTAACCCATAGCTTGTTTCATTTATCCGAGAATCCCATCATTGCGTTTTTGGTACAAATAGTAGCCATTACTTCGCTGATACTTTTAATAGGAGAGATCATTCCAAAGATCATTGCCAATAAAAACCCTTTAAAAGTTGCTGCTTTTATGGCTCGTCCCTTGCTTGTGATGGTTGCCCTTTTCAGGCCGTTTAGCTATCTGCTTGTTTCTTCAACTACCTTAATAGAAAAAAGAATGAGCCGAAGGATGAAAAATATTTCAATCAGTGAGCTTTCAGATGCCATTGATATCACTTCTGATGAACAAGCACTTCCCGAAGAAAAGCAAATGTTAAAAGGGATTGCCACTTTTAGCGAGAAAGAAGCACGAAGTATTATGAAATCGCGTGTAAATATCACGGCCATTGATATACATGCTCCATTCAAAGAATTGCTCGAGATGATTGTCAACAGTGGGTTTTCACGTATTCCGGCCTACGATGGGAGTTTTGATAAGGTGGTAGGGATCTTATATATCAAGGATTTATTGCCTTATTTAAATCAGGAGGAACTGGATTGGAAACCTTTGATACGACCTGCATTTTTTATTCCTGAAAACAAGAAAATCAATGATTTGCTGCAGGAGTTCAGACAAAAGAAAATTCATATGGCCATTGTGGTTGATGAATATGGAGGCACATCAGGCTTGTTGACGCTCGAAGATATTATCGAAGAAATTGTGGGCGATATCAGCGATGAGTTTGATAAAGTGCCGGATGATGATTTTTATGAAGAGATTGATGAAAATACTACCGTTTTTGAGGCTCAAACCAGTTTGCTCGACTTTTGTAAGGTGATGAAGCTCGATGAACATTATTTTGAAGATGTTCAGGGCGAATCGGATACGCTTGCTGGTTTGTTGCTCGAATTAGAAGGAAGGATTCCTGAGCGTGGAATGACAATAAAATGCAAGGATTTTAGTTTTGAAGTAACCGATGCAGATGCACGTCGAATTAAAGAGATTAAAGTAATCAGAAAGGTAGCATCTAATGAATAAAGTCTTTTGGTTGTTGATATCATTGGCGTTATTTCTGTTTGCTTCCTGCGAATCAGATTTTGCACCCAAGCCCCGTGGATTTTTCCGCATTGATGTCCCTGCAAAAGCTTATTCCCTGATCGACACCATCCCGGCTTATCAGTTTGAACTCCCTGATTATGCTGCCTTGTATCCGGATGATGAATCACCCTGGGAGAAAAACTGGATAACGATTGACTATCCTCAGTTTAAAGGCAGTCTGCATATCAGTTACAAATCAATTGCCAACAACCTGCCGGTTTATCTCGAAGATATGCACACCATGTTGATGAAGCATTTGCCAAAGGCCAGTGCCATTCAGGATAGTTTGATCATCAATCCCGATCGAAAAGTGTATGGATTGCTTTTTAACGTGCAGGGGAAAAGTGTGGCTTCACCCTTGCAGTTTTACCTCACCGACAGTACCCGGCATTTTCTTAGGGGTGCATTGTATTTCAATATTCGACCTAATAATGATTCACTTAAACCTGTGATAAATTTCCTGCGTAAAGATGTGGATCATTTTATTGAAACACTGAATTGGAAAGAATAAAATCAGGGATTGTTTTCTTTTTGTCTGTAATCGTAAATCCAGCCTGCATCCAACATAAGCATATCTTCGACTGAGACGCCCCTTTTTTTTGCCTTATCTCTAATCATTTGCATCATTGATTCGCTTTTACGAAGATTTTTAGCTATTTCGGCAATAGCCTTTTGTTTTTTCATTTCGGCAATACTTCCATCCTTAAGCAGCTCATAGAGTTCATCAATAAAATCAAAGCTAAACCGATACATATTGGCATCGGTTTGCAGCAGCAAAAACACATCAGTATGAACCACAGCATCCATCAACGATACCAAGGCTCTTTCTTTTGGTGGTTGGTTGTCAGGATAATAAATCTGATTGTTATAATACCAAAAACTGTTGTCGCTGAAGCCTTTGAGTGCGTAATTTCCTCCAAACCATTGCCAGTAATAGCTGTCTGCAACGGTGATCACCCTTGGCATTTTGCTTGAATCGCTTATTTCAAATTTAAACTCAGGATAGGGCATGGGATAATCATCGGGCGGCAATATAATATTCATTCCTTCCCACAAATCCCGGTCAGGTGATTTTAATTTATGGGTGACTTTTATGTTGGTCATTTCGAAATTGATAAACTCTTGGTTCAGGCGATTTTCGATAAGTTTAAAAACGGAGTCAAATACAAGCCCCAGACCATAATAGCTCCAATGGATTCCGGCTTTTGGAAACAAGGCCAGTTTACTGGTGTCTTTCATTGCGTTAAACCAGTGATTTCCACCAATTACGGCAATTTCTGCATTCTTAAGCGCATCATAATAGGCATCATAATTTGTTGGGCCTTTTGATTTGGGTTTAAGCTCATCGGGGATATATTCCGGCAAAAAAGTTCCTTTTCCGGGAGCCAGCACAACCAAAAGAAGTTTGTTGTTATCGTTGAGCCACTGATTTACAGCTATTGTCTTGTTTATGTCTTCTGTGATTTTTTTGTCTCCCACATAGTCAAGACCATAGTACGCCTTGATATAATTCATTTCGTAAAGATAGCCCTCCTTTCCCATGATCACACCTTGTGCGTTTATCGTGTCGAAAAGGCTGTATTGCAGTTGATTGTGAAGTCTTACAAAGTGTGGTCTGTAACCAATTGTTTGCTCAATGTAGGTGTTCATACTGTCCTGAAATGTCCCGTTCCAAAAATTGTTATTGTTCCATAATGGTTTCTCGGGTGTGGTATAAGCACCTTTTAGGGCTTTTATTCTTGGTATATTGAACTGATACTGAATAAAAGGTAGAATCAACATGAGCATCAATAATGCAAAAAGGATATGTTTGACAAGCTTTTGCATTAAAAACGGAAGTAGATAAAGGGGTTAAAGCCACTTGAAGTGATAGCACTCAGGCTGATTATAAACAGCACGATTGCAGCAAGCGACATAAAAATGAGATTGATAAAGGGTTGTTTTTTGCCGTAAAGTTTCACCTGCCATTGTTCCAATCGTGGTGAATAGGCAAGAATGGCAAATATAGCAGCAAAAATCATCGTCATCCAAACGGCTTGATTTACAAATAGCGTTTCGCCTGAGCGGAAACTGAACATCCCGGCGGTGTAGTGCCACACCTGATCCATGCTTTCGGCCCTGAAAAGCACCCAGCCAACCAAGGTAATGATGAAGGTGAGAATTACACTTGGGAATTTGCCGATGGCTTTGTAAAACTTCAACAGGAATAACCTGTCGGCTACCAGAAAGAAACCATGAAAAGCCCCCCAAACAACAAAATTCCAGGCTGCTCCATGCCAGAGTCCGGAGATCAGGAAAACGAGCCATAGGTTAAAATACATGCGCAGTGGCGTAACGCGATTTCCACCCAAAGGAATATATAGGTAATCGCGCATCCAGCGGCCAAGCGTCATATGCCAACGTCGCCAGAATTCTGAAATATTTTGAGAGATGTAGGGATTGTTGAAGTTTTCCGGAAAATCGAAGCCGATCATTCTGCCCAGCCCAATCGCCATATCAGAATAGCCGGCAAAGTCATAATAGATTTGAAAGGCATAGGCCAGGATTCCAATCCAGAGGGTAATACTGGCAAGCTGTGTGGGGTCAGCTGCAAAAACGCTATCCGCATAAGCACCCAACGGATTGGCAATCATCACCTTTCGGCCTAAGCCAACTGCAAATCTGAAAAATCCGGTTAAACGATTATCCGTATTTTCATTTTTGCGGCGATCAACCAGTTGTTCTGCAATCTCGTTGAAGCGCACGATAGGACCGGCAATCAGTTGTGGAAACATCAGTATGTATAAGGCTAAATCGGAGACTTTTTTCAGTGGAGGATGAACACCCCGATGTACATCAACGGCATAGGTCATCTTTTGAAAAGTGAAGAATGATATTCCAATTGGTAATGCCACGCGTGTCCATGTAACAGATTCTCCTCCAAGTTGTTGTATAAACCAATCAAGGTTTTCAACAAAGAAATTGGCGTATTTAAAATAAGCCAGCAAACCAACATTTAGCATCACACTTATTCCTGTAATCCAGCGTTTTTTATTCCCTGACGATTGAAAAAGCCACTTCACCAGATAAAAGTCGATCAGGATGCTCCCAATCACAATAAAAATAAAATCTGGTGCTCCCCAGGCGTAAAAGCCAATACTGGCCAGGAGTGCCACATAATTTTTGATTTTGCGCGGCACCAGGAAATACAAAATCAGGAATGCAGGCAAAAAATAAAGGAGGAAAAGACTGCTGCTAAAAACCATAGCAATGATTTTGGTTCAGAAGGGGCAAAATTAGCAGATTAATCATAAAATGGGTGGGTTGTCAAATAGTTTTTTAATAAATCGAAAAACAACAACGGTTTGCATACTGCGAACTGTGTGAAAATAAGGGTTTATTGTAAGTTATAGTCAGTGATTTTGTTAATTTAGCACACTCATAATTATTAAACCTCAACCACATGACAAAAAAAGCTAAACCAAGGCTAAGCTTCTGGGATATCTGGAACATGAGCTTTGGGTTTTTGGGCATCCAGATGGGATTTGCCTTGCAAAATGCGAATGCCAGTCGTATCCTGCAAACTTTTGGAGCTGACGTAGAGCATCTATCTTGGTTTTGGCTGGTAGCACCAATCACGGGTATGATAGTGCAACCAATCATTGGACATTATAGCGATCAAACCTGGAATCGCCTCGGCAGAAGGCGACCTTATTTTTTGACAGGTGCAGTTTTAGCTTCCATTGGATTGATCCTGATGCCCAACTCACCCATGTTTGCAGCTTATCTGCCAGCTTTGTGGATTGGCGCGGGTATGCTGATGATTATGGACGCCTCGTTTAATGTGGCTATGGAGCCTTTCAGGGCTTTGGTGGCCGATAAGCTTCCAACAGACCAACGTACCCTTGGGTTTTCGGTGCAGACTTTATTGATTGGTATTGGGGCAGTGGTTGGTTCGTGGTTGCCGTATGTGATGACAAATTGGTTTGGCTTCAATGAAATAGCTGCCGAAGGTGAAGTTCCGATGAGCTTGAAGCTTTCCTTTTTTATTGGTGCCGGAATTTTGGTTTCAACAATTGTGTGGACTGTTGTAACAACGAAGGAATACTCTCCCGAAGAACAGGAAATGTATGCCGATGATGACGCTGATCCGGAGGCAGAACCAGCGCGATTTGTTGATATTTTTAAAGATTTTGCCAATATGCCGGCCACTATGCGTCAGCTAGGGCTGGTACAGTTTTTTTCCTGGTTTGCGCTGTTTTCGATGTGGGTATTTACCACTCCGGCCTTGGCTCAACATGTGTGGGGCCTTTCGGCCGATGATCGCAGTTCGGCTGCTTTTAATGAGGCTGGCGATTATGTGGGGGTGATTTTTGGTGTATATAATTTGGTAGCTGCCATTTTTGCGATGGCTTTGCCTGTGATAGCTGCCAAAGTAGGTCGCAAGCGCACGCATGCCATCAACCTTACACTTGGAGGTTTGGGTTTGATGTCGATAGTGTTGGTGACTTCTCCCGAAATGAAATGGTTACTCAACATCAGTATGATAGGTGTAGGTATTGCATGGGCAAGTATTTTGGCAATGCCTTACGCTATCCTGGCCGGCTCTATTCCCGCAAGGAAAATGGGTGTTTATATGGGGATTTTTAATTTCTTTATCACTTTTCCGCAGATTGTGAATGGTGTGTTCGGTGGCCCATTAGTAAAATTCCTTTATGGTGGACACGCCATCTATGCCCTTGTAACTGCTGGTGTGTTGATGATTCTTGGGGCTGTTTCGGTGATGTTTGTAAAGGATGAAGACGATATTATAAAGTCTTAAAAAGATACAAAATAAAAAACCGGCTCTGGTAAACGAGCCGGTTTTTT
>JAQVGO010000101.1:5177-9493 GCA_028696715.1 Bacteroidales bacterium | reverse complement strand
AAGCAGGTTGTGAAAAATATAATAGAATCTGAATCATTACAGACGCTAAAATTTACTTTTAACCCTGGCCGTAATGATTCAGATTTCCAAGAATATTAGTTTGAACTTTGCGAACATAGATCTGATGATTTGTATTCGCTGCCTGGTGCTGTCGCTTCAAAAGAAACTTTTATATAACCATTAGTAACATTTCCTACAGCTCCTGCTTCCATTTTCTTTTGTGAGCTGAGGGTTACGGTAAAATTCTGTGGCACTTCGGGATTTTGCATTTCCACCTTGCCGGTTTCATCATAGTAGTAAAAACTAGTGACCGTATAATCACCATCCACCTCAAGTTTGTAGGTTACATTGATACTTTCTTCAGTAAATTCGGTAGAACTAGTCTTTAAGTTGCAGGACATCGGACTGACTTTATCATCTTTTTTGCAAGATGAAAAAGACAAAATCATCAGAAAAATGCTACTCAGCAAGATCTTTGTAATTATTCTCATTGTTGTTGATTTTTGATTAATAAAAAGTGATTCATGTGTCAAACAAATTTTGACTTTTCAATCATATAACGAATGTGTGTGCCTTGTCCGGCCAAAACACCTTCGTCCCAAACCTTTAGGTTAAACACCAGTTTTCGGTCAGTTATTTCAATCAGTTCGCTTTCACAAACAAGCGTATTCCCTATTTTACTTGCTTTAAGATGCTTCATGTCAACAGCAAAACCTACTGTGGTAAGCTGGTCAGGAAGCTGTTGTTGTATGCTTGTATGTGCGGTCAATTCCATCAAGGCGATCATGGCAGGAGTGGCCAATACAGGCACCAGTCCTGATCCATAAGCCACCGCAGTATCTTTTTGTGATACAATTAATTGTTGATTTCCTTTGGTATGTGGTATTAAATTGATAGGCATACCTAATCAATAAATATCAATTCAATTTTTTGCTTTAAATCGGGATGCAGACTTAGCGCAACCGGGCAGCTTTGTGAAATCTTTGTCAGAATCTTTTTCTGTTTATCGGTGTAGTGATGTTCCGGGAAAAGCAAGCGGATATGTACCTCGGAAATCCTCCTCGGATTGGCTGCCATAATTTTGGTTACCTCGGCTTGAGTGCCATCTATCATAAAACCATGCTCACGCGCTGCGATACCCATAATGGTTAGCATACAACTTCCGAGTGCTGTGGCTACTAAATCGGTTGGCGAAAACACTTCTCCCCGTCCCTGGTTATCAACAGGTGCATCGGTAAGCACTTTTGTTCCTGATTGCAGGTGGGTCATCTCAGTTCGTAAGTCGCCGGTATAGTGTATTTTTGATGTCATTCTTTGTTGTTAGCGAGCAAATGTAACAAAATAATATTATAGACATAAAAAAAGCCTCCCGATATCACATCGGAAGGCCCAAACCAAATTAAAACAAAACGTTGGGATTAGGATTATTTCTTGTCAGCCTTTTTATCATCTCCGCAGGCTTCTTTTTTTGCTTTTGTATCGCAGCATGAAGATTTTGCATCTTTGCAGCTGGAATCTTTAGTCTTTTTCTTTTTGTCGTCTTTTTTGTCTCCGTCCTGATTAAGGGCAATTTCAGCATTATTTGAGGCAACAACAGTTTGTATTCCAGCAGTTCCAAAGGCAAAAAATGCAACGAAAGAGAGAATTAAAGCGGCTTTTTTCATATCAGTATTTTTTTTGGATTTTAACTAGAGCAAATGTACGTTTGCAAAGAGGCACTGCTTGTTAAGTGGCTGTTAATAACTGTTAATGAAATGTTAAACAGTTAATTTTATTGGCTTGGAGCTTTGCTAAAGGTGAAATTTATTTCATTATGAACATTTTAGTTTAAGTTTGCTTTGGATTTCGCTTTGGTTTTGAATTATGAATATAAGACTTTTTAACACCATTATTATACTGGCTTTTGTGGCATTGCTTGGTGTTGTTGTGATGCAGGTGTATTGGGTGCGGAATGCTATTGAACTTAAAGAAGAACAGTTTGATAACAGCGTGCGCATCGCTATGAAGTCAGTTTTGAACAGATTGCTGGAAGATCATACTGATTCGGCTATCAAACAGTTGAATTCAACACACCCTTGTGTGAATGAGAAAAAAGAGGTTGCCGATGTAATTTCACCAAAGGTACTCGACTCGCTGATCAGCGCAGAGATGCAGTGCATGCGCGTGGGCGATGCTTATGAATACATGATTTACAACCGAAGTAATCATCGTTTGGTGATGGGAAATGCCAGGCTGTTTGTTGATGAGCTTTTTATATCAGAACATCAGCAAAGTATTGAGGCTTTGTTTAGCCCGGGCGATTATTATTTCAGCATGTATTTTCCGCGCAAATCACAGCAGGTGATTTTTCAACTGTCGGTTTGGATGTTACTGTCGGCTTTGTTTCTGCTTGCGGTGATAATTGGTTTTTGGTACACCGTGAATACAGTGATCAAACAGAAGAAAATCTCAGAGATGAAGAATGATTTCATCAACAATCTGACGCATGAATTTAAAACTCCGATGGCGACCATCAACCTGGCTTCTGAAATGTTATCAAAGCCTATGGTGCTTCAAAATCAGGATAAAGCCCAATCGTATGCACGGGTGATACATCATGAAAATGAGCGACTTCAGCATCAGGTTGAGCAAATTTTGCAGATCGCGTTGCTCGACCGAAATGAAATACAACTACAGCCAAATCATTTTGACATTTGCGAACTACTTGCCGATCTGATAGAGGGCTTCAACATCAGAGCCGAAGATGTGGGCGGAAAAATTACTTTGAAATCTCCGGGCAATGAGGTTTATATAAAGGGTGATCGTTTGCATCTGGCTCAGTTGTTTTCGAACCTGATTGATAATGCCCTGAAATACAATGATAAGATTCCTCAGATTCAAATTGAGGTTAGCATGGAAGAGGAAAATGTAAGGGTGGCAGTAATTGACAACGGAATCGGTATTTCGGCAACCGATATAGGTTTGATTTTTAAGAATTTTTATCGGGTTCATACCGGTAATATTCATGATGTAAAAGGCTTTGGCATAGGCCTTTATTATGTTGAAAAAGTCGCAAAACTGCATGGCGGAAAAGTGCAGGTTGAAAGTGAGTTGGATAAAGGTAGTACTTTTGTTGTACAACTACCCGTTGTGGGAAAAAACGCAAAACAATGAAAAACGCTGAACGACTCTCAATTTTATTGGTTGAGGACGATCCAAATTTAAGTATGATTTTAAAGGATTTTCTGGAGTTGATGAATTATCGGGCAGTAACAGCTTCCGATGGTTTGGCGGGACTGGCAATTTATCGAAATGAAAACATCGACCTTTGTATTTTGGATGTGATGTTGCCAAAAATGGATGGATTTACATTAGCCCAGGAAATCAGAAAGCATAACCCAAACATTCCGATCATTTTTTTAACCGCCAAATCGTTGAAAGAAGACCGGTTGAAAGGCTTTCAGTTGGGATGCGATGATTACATTACAAAGCCCTTTAGCACGGATGAATTGCACCTTCGTATCAAAGCTATCATGCGTCGTTGTGTCAAGCAATTACAACAGGAACAAGAGGAGAAGTATCAGCTGGGTAGGTTTCGTTTCGATGCAAAAAACCTTTTGTTGCATTCCGACTTTGGCGATCAAAAGCTTACGCGTAAAGAGGCTGCGCTGCTCAAATTGTTGTGTGCACATAAAAACCAGGTGCTCACACGCGATGAAGCCTTGCATACGATCTGGGGCGACAACGATTATTTTATTGGTCGCAGCATGGATGTTTTTATTGTGAAACTCAGAAAATATCTGCGGGAAGATCCGAATGTTACCATCAGCAATGTGCATGGTGTTGGCTTTAAGCTTGAAGTAAAAGAACCAAAAGCATAACCACTGAGCATGACAAGAGAATCGAAAACTATGTCGGGTATCGTATTGCTTACAGTGCCAACAATTATTTTTGGCGGGAACTTCATACTCAACCTTTTATCCGGTGCCCATCAACAGTTTGAACTCACCAGTTTTCAGGTGGGCATGTTCAGGGCAGGGCATGGTCATGCCGGGATGCTTATCATACTCGCGATAATTGCTCAGATATTGGCCGATCACTGCCATTTGAGCGCGATGTGGATCTGGATTGTGAGAATAGGGTTCCCTTTTTCAGCGATTTTGGTGAGCGGTGGTTTTTTTGTTGCTGCTGCCGGTACAGGTCGCACCGAACCCAATGCCATGATATTTATGGTTTATGTGGGTATGCTCCTGCTTGCTGCTTGTTTGGTGGTGCTTGGCATTGGGTTGCTCCGGAAGTAATCAATTCCAATCTGGACGGATTACACTGTTGTTGCC
>JAQVGO010000101.1:0-5077 GCA_028696715.1 Bacteroidales bacterium | reverse complement strand
AGCAGGCCCACCCAGCTCATAATAAGTTACCGGCCTGAGTAAGTTGTCGAAAGTAAAGTATTGCAGCAAAACCAAATCTTTCCCGTTATCGAGCAAGCCATACAAGCGATCAAAGTCTTCTTCGGCATCTTCAATTGAGAGCCCGATATTTTCGTAATACACTAATTTACGGTAAGTTGTCAGCTGCTGCGTATCACCCTGATGCGTTACCAATGTTAATCGGTGCATAAAAGGCGAATTAATAATCGAATCCTGTCGTTTGGGTGGCAGAGCGTTCGTTAATAAAGATTCGAATCGCACATCGTGAAAGGCAGTCAGAAAGTTCAATACACGTAAAGTATCGTATGCCGGCACCTCAAACTGATCAGCAGTACGTATCAGTTTGTAGCTGTGTTTGCCTACATTCTCGATGCGAAAGCTCTGATTGGGTTCTTCATTAAACTCAAGTGTAACAGACTTAATATCAGCCAGATTTTTATTAAAAATGGTGTGATCGCGCCAGTCGTCTTCTATTGGTGTATAACGTGTCATCACAAAACCCCTGAATCCGGGCAGATAAGTAACAAAGGCTTGTTCGGCGCCTTCGCGAAGCATATAGGTTCCTAAATTGTCTTTTGTAACATCGCCAACGTAATATACCTTGGTTCGTTTTTCACGTGGGAAAAGCTTTATCCTGTCGAAAAGATTGATTAGATGGGTGTTCTGATATACCTCAACCTTCACTCCGATACTTGCAAGGCGACCAACAACATTGGCATGGCTTGCCAGCGAAACAGGATTACGCACACGAATGCGATACATCGTTGTTAGTATCTGATCCACTTTGCGAGGATGTGCTTTGTATTTTCCGTTTAAAACCCAGCCTTTTGCTTTTCGCTCCAGCAACACTGTATTGGTATCAAGGTCGGCCAGAAAAATTTTTGTTACAGATGCCGTATCATATACCGCAAAATCGGCTGCTTCGCCTTCGAGGGTTGACAGGTACCGGTTGTTCCAAACCAGCATAACAGCAATTGAAGCGAGTATTATCAGGAGAATGATTGTATAATTTTTTTTTCTTTTACTCATAGCTTGATTGTACTTTATCGTGTGAAACGTTTTTTTCTGAGCCAGGCGAAAAGCAATCCGCTCAATAAGATTAACAAAACTGGCAAAACAGTATTAAAGAGTTGCCATTGCAATCGCTGGGCACTTACTTTATTAGCATCGAGCAGCCGAAGTTTCAGTTCGCGCGAGCGAATGCTAATCAGCCCTTCGCCCTCGACCAGATAGCTCACTGCATTCAAAAGGAAGTTCTTGTTTCCATAGGTCTGACGGGTATATTGGTCATAGCCCAGTGGAAGTGGATAGCCTTGTTGCAAATGAAACTGGTTGCGGGCCATATCGCCATCGGCAATCACAATCATGGCTGTTGGTTTGCTTTCTTCCTTAAAACCAATCTCACCGCTTGTACTTATCTCGGCAGGCATCCGGTTGGCATATAATGAAGGAAATTCACCTTCAAGGAGCCAGGCAGCTGTTTGTCCGCTACGGTTGAAAACCCTGGGATCAGGATCGCTTTGCAGCATCGTAAGCGAAATGAGTGCCGGTGTTCCTGCAATACGGGTATAACCCGATGTTTTGAGTAAGGGAGTTTTGCGTATGCCTTCGCGAATCACGGTATCGATACTGCTAACAAATTCAGCTTTTACTGCATTCATATTTCTTACCATTGGATGTTCGGAGGCTGCTTCGAGCAAAGGGAAATAATACCACCTAAAGAAGTCAATCTGTGGTCGTCCGCCGGTTTCTCCGGTCCTGATGCCCAGGGCAGCCGCATTCAGATCGAGCAGCAGGTTTTTGTTGAGCCTTACCCCATATTTAAAAAGCTGATCATCAAGGTTAACATTCAGATCTACCCCAACAGTTGATTCAGCCGTTTTCAGGCTGTCCATCGTAGCTATCACCGGATCGATCATCCAAAGCACCTTGCCTCCATGCATGATATATTGATCCAGAATAAACTTGTCTTTTTCATCGAAAGGCTGCTGTGGCTGTGCAATTACAATGGCATCATAGTTTAGCAGGATGTCTGATCTTCCGCTTTTGTCGGGTTCGGTTCTGCGTGTTAAAGCGTTAAGCCTACCATCAAGTGTAATAAAATCAACCCGATAATTTTGCAAAAGGGTTTGCGTAAAATCATACAGATGATCTTCATCCAGTTCGCCATGTCCTTCGATAAAGGCTATGGCTGGTTGTTGTAGCCGCGTTACTTTGTTAATGATGTCAGCGAGTTTGTACTCCAGGTTTTGTGCCGAAGCATTCAGTGCAGCTTCGGGACTCATATTTAGCTGGGTTTCCAGAAAATCAACAGCAAGTTCTTTGTCGCGGTAATTGACCAGTGCTCCGGGAAATACGAGCTGGTTTTTCATGCCTTCGTTGGTACGTACCTGCAAGTCAGTAGGATTGAGGCCTGCTTCAACCAATAATTGATAGGTAGCTTGTCGCTCCTGCTCATCCGTGCTTTCGGAAGGGTTGACAAATTTGTATTCCACAAACTTGCTATAAGCCCTGAATTCATCCAGCATCTCGCGGGTTTCGCGTCTGAGCTTTTTGAATCCTGCAGGGAAATCGCCCTCCAGATAAACCCTGAAATACACATAATCATCCAGCTGGGTAAGAATATCACGCGTGGCCTTCGAAAGGGTGTATCTTTTTTCGCTTGTGAGGTCGATACGGGTAAAAACAAAACTGCCAATGATGTTGAGTAAAATAATCAACACAATCACAATCCCAAATTCTGAAAGGGCAGTGCGGAGCGTATTGGCCCGCGATGAGCCGGAATGCTTTTTTGTTTTGTTTTCTACCATTTTCTACTTGCCAAACTTAGTTTTGTGAAACTTAAAAACAAAGCAATCACACTCAAAAAATAAAGTACATCACGACTGTCAACAACACCGCGGCTAATCGAACTGTAATGTGAAGCAATGCCCAGGTTGCGGATAAACAGGTCAACGGGTCCGAAAAGCGACAGACTGTAAATCATTTCAAATCCCAGGTACATAAAGCCACTCACAAATACTGCCAGGATAAAAGCTACCAATTGATTGTCGGTTAGCACGCTCGAAAACATACCAATAGCTACAAAAGCAGCAGCCAGAAAAAACAAACCGATATAAGAGCCCCAGATTCCTCCGGCATCCAGGTTACCGGGAGGTAATCCTAACTTATAAACTGTAAAATAATAAAGCAGTGTGGGCAATAGTGCAAAGGCAACAAGCGTAAGGCTGGCCAGGTATTTGGCCATTATCAGCTGAAAATCGGAGATTGGCTTGGTAAGCAAAAGCTCGATGGTTCCTGAACGCTTTTCATCAGCAAAACTGCGCATGGTGACAGCCGGAACCAAAAACAGGAAGACAAAGGGTGCCAGGATGAACAGCCCGTCGAGATTGGCATAGCCAAAATCGAGTATGTTAAATTCATTGGGGAATACCCACAAAAACAAACCCGTAATGAGCAAAAAAACGGCAATCACCAAATATCCGATCAGCGAACTGAGAAAGCTGCTGATTTCCTTTCTGTACAATGCTATCATAGGTTGAGCCTCCTTAATGGTGGACAAAAATACATTTTTTGAGGCATTTAATCTGTATGGCTCAGTTAAAGGGATAATTTTTAAAGCTTTTTAACCACTCACAGCGAATTGAAAAACAATTCCCGCCAGAAGGTTTTGCGATGACAAAAGTTTATTCTTGCATAAAAAATCTTCTCAGGCAGGCTTCAATTCAAATTGTTCCTGATGTTCGGGCATTGCAATATTTTTAAAACCTTTCTTTTTCAGTATTTTGGCATAATGCTCCCGGGCTTCATCATCACCGTGAACCAAAAAAAGTTTCTTGATTTTGTCAGTTTGCTGACATTCCAGGTAATCCGACATTTCTTTGTAGTCGCCATGCCCACTGAATGCATCTATTTTATAAATATCAGCTTTGATATGGTGTGGATTACCGAAAATAGAAATGTCTTTTTCTCCGCTTAAGATTCTGGCTCCCAGCGTACGGGGTGCGCAATAACCTACGGCCAATACACTGTTGGCCGGATTGTCGATCGTATTAGCCAGGTGATGTTTTACCCTTCCGGCTTCCATCATGCCCGAAGCAGAAATGATTACACAAGGCTCTTTTGAATGATTTAGTTTTTTGGAGTCGTTTACGTTTTTGATGTAATGCAAGGTGCCAAAACCAAAAGGGTCGTTATCATTTTCCATCACCTGTTGCACTTCAAAATTAAACTGATCATAGTGCATTCTGAAAATATCTGTTGCATTAACTGCCAGCGGACTATCCACATAAATGGGAATTCGTGGCAACTTTCCTTCGTTGTAAAAATTATTCAGCATATAAACAACTTCCTGCGTGCGGCCGATAGCAAAAGAAGGAATGATCAGTTTGCCCTTTTTCTCAACGCAGGTATATTTTACGATGCGAAGTAGTTCATCTTCAGCCCCTTGTTTGTCCTGATGAAGCCGGTCGCCATAGGTTGATTCGGTGATCAGATAGTCGCACTGCGGAAAGGCATCCGGTGGACGCAACAGGTAATTGTCGGGTCTGCCAATATCGCCGGTATAGCCAATACGCGTCATAGTGCCCATTTCGTCCACTTCGAGGGTCACAACGGCGCTGCCCAGCATATGGCCTGAATTGGTAAACTTTACCTTCAGGTTGTTATCGATCCGAAACTTTCGGTTTGGTGCTACCCCAATAAACAACTCCATGCAATGTTGTGCATCTTTTTGGGTGTAAATGGGCTCTACTGGTGGCAATCCTTTGCGTGCTCTTTTTTTGTTGAACCACTGTGTATCATGTTCCTGTATAAATCCGGAATCGGCCAGCATAATCGCACACAAATCGCGGGTGGCATGGGTACAAATCACTGATCCCCTGAATCCTTGTTTGTAATAATAAGGTATCAGTCCCGAATGATCGATATGGGCATGGGTGAGGATGATATGATCCAGCTCTTCGGGGGCAAAGTTTAGCTCGCGATTCATCTGATCGGTTTCGAGACCTTTTCCCTGAAAAGAACCGCAATCCAGTAA
>JAQVGO010000014.1 GCA_028696715.1 Bacteroidales bacterium | reverse complement strand
ACGCAAACTTTTGCAGCTTGCGTTTTTTCTGATAATTTTCGTGTTATTGTTTAATCACAATTTCTTTTGCAACTATTTGACTTCCATCATAAATGCTGATCAAATAACTTCCTGGCTCAAGCTTGTTATCAAGCCTTAAACTGTAATTTTCTGATTTTAGATTGTCTTTGAATACAACTTGACCCAATTTATTAGAAATGGTAATACTTAACTGATTTTCATTATTTTGTGGAATTTCTATTGTAATCAAATCAGTAAATGGATTTGGAAAAACCTTCATATTATTTTCCTGCTTAGCAGCCAGACCAACATAAAAATCATCCAATTCCACATTTAATTCAGTGATTTCGCCATTGATCAGTTCCACATTACGGATAGTATCAGTACTGTATCCATTTGCCGAAACAAGCACATCAAAAGTGCCACTGAGCAAAGTGCCAAATTCAAACGCGCCGGCGAAATTTGTCTGGGTTTCCAGATCAGTTTCCAATATTTTTACTTCAGCATTAAAGATTGGACTGTTCGTTGAGATATCTTTCACAGAACCAGAAATATAAGCTGCTCGTTGGTATTCGATTTCAAGCATAAAAAGACCTTCTTCGATATCGCTGGCCAGAATCAATCCACTGGGTAAAAATGGATAAGCTCCCCAACTTCCATTAAAACCGTCACCGGAAAATGGAGAGGTATCAAAATTTGCTACTTCAAAAAGTCGGTCAGGATATTTTGCATCGTGAACAACAATCCCGTCACGGTAATACGAAGTGACAAGATAGTCATTGAAAACATGAACGTTATGTGGAATAACATCGTTTCCTTTGCTCGTTTTGATGCGATCTACCTCGTACATATTCGAAAGATCAACAACATTATACGCCCCGATGAACCCCCCTGAAACTTCATCAGTAGTAAAAACGTGTGTACCATCATCTGAAACCCAGGAGTTGTGCGTAAATTGTGAAGGCGTCCCAACTGAGCCCATCAAAGTGGGGTTTGACGGATCTGAAACATCAATTGGAGTAAGCAAGCCCTGATACAATGCACAACCCCAAAGTGTATCACCACGTGCCATTCCATCGTGAAAATAATAAGTGTTGTAACGCCCTAATTCAACAGGATTCATGGGATCTTCGGTGAGGTCGCAGATGATAGCTCCTCCATTACCATTATCAGAACCAAAAATATAAAGCTTTCCTGATTCGTCAATATAAAGATTATGAATGGTTTGGAAAGGATAAGTGTTGCCTGTAAAATTTGTTGTGGAGCTAATCGGTCCTTCCGGCAGCGGACTTAGGTCAACGATATATACGCCACCACCGCTTTCGTTCGAAACATAGGCGTAATCGCCCCAGGTTTTAATATCTCGCCAGATAGAATTTGGACCCGGGCCAAAAAAAACTTCCTCCGGATTAGCAGGATCTTCCAGCGATACTACCGAAAAACCATTGTAAACACCCACCAGGGCGTATTCAATTCCGGTTTCATCAACATAGCCCCAAACATCGCTAAGATCTTGATTATAAGATTTCTGTCCTACTAATGACATATTCAATTGACCAAAAGTAGTAATGGACAGGATTAAAATTGACAGGAAAAGTATGGGTTTCTTCATAATGATAGTTGAGTTTAATGGTAAGTGAAATAAACAGCATCTAAAACCTTAATGTTCAGCTTAGTGCTAAAATCATGCAAATTGTTGGGGTTTTTGGTTGATCAAATGCAATAATATTTTTGATTTTTACAAAAAAACCTGCAGCATAGTTGGTTTAATGTTGCAGGTTTTGTTTGTCATAAAATATTGTTATTCAACCCAATCGGCAAGAAAAATATTGGTGTCACGGGTTCCGTTATTATTTCGATTGCTGGAAAAAATGAGTTTTTTGCCATCAAACGAAAACATTGGGAAAGCATCGAAAGTTTTATCGTGTGTGATTTGCGTGAGACCGCTTCCATCCAGATTGATCATGAAAATATTGAACTGGTAACCTCTGTCGGAATGGTGATTGGAGCTAAACAATATCTTTTCGCCTGAAGGATGAAAATAAGGTGCCCAGTTGGCTTTACCCAAATCTGTAACCTGCGTAAGGTTTGAGCCGTCAACATCACACACATAAATCTCCATATTGGTAGGCATCACGAGTCCCTCTTCCAAAAGGCTCCGGTATTCTTCAATTTCTTCGGTTGTCTTTGGACGTGATGATCTGAAAACCAGTTTACTGCCATCTGGGGAAAAGAAAGCGCCACCATCATAGCCTAAGCCAAAAGTGATTTGTTTTACGTTACTTCCGTCAATGTCCATCGTAAAGAGTTCCAAATCACCACTGCGATCGGAAGTAAATACGATTTTATCACCATTAGGCGATACAGTAGCTTCTGCGTCGTATCCCTGGCGGTTGGTAAGTGTGTCAATGATATTGCCGTTGAGATCAGACACGAAAATATTGTAATCTTCATAGATCGGCCATACATATTTGCCGTCTTCACGAGGTGCCGGAACATGCGGACAACTGCCATCACCCATATGCGTTGAAGCAAAAAGAATCGTGGTGTCGCCGGGCATAAAATAACTACAGGTTGTTCTTCCCAATCCTGTGCTGATCATAGGCGGGATTTCTTCGTCCATATTGGCTCCGTTGAGGCGGGTATAAAATATCTGATCGCATTCCAACGACCAGTCTGGATTATTAGTTTGAAAGACAATCATTTCATCGTCGAAACTGAAATAAGCTTCGGCATTATCGCCTCCAAAAGTGAGCTGTTTTACGTTAGTCAGATTCTTTTCTTCAGGATAGTGAGTAATATTACTTACTGTTGCTTCTGCATGACTATGACCGCTTTCGTGATCATGGTCGTGATCGTGGCCTTCATGGTTATGGCCTGAAGGCGAGCCTGAAGGCGAGCCTGAAGGCGAATTGCATGCACTCAATAAAAAAACAAGGTAAACAGGTATCAGAAATTTCTTCATGTTATTTAGAATGATTTTAATTTGGGGCAAAAATACAAGATAAATCAAGACATGCAGCCAGATTAATTTCTAAAAAAACATTAAAAACCAGTTTACAATTTTGATTGAATCGCGTGAGCTGTATGAGTATTATTTTGTTTTGCCAGTGTTTCAGGCGTTCCTTCAAAAATCAGATGTCCTCCATTAATGCCACCTTCAGGGCCAAGCTCGATAAGCCAGTCGGCTGATTTTATGATGTCGGGATGATGTTCGATGACCAAAACACTGTGGCCATTTTCGATCAATGCCTGAAAAGCAACCAGCAATTTATTGATATCATGAAAGTGAAGGCCGGTGGTAGGTTCGTCAAAAATGAAAAGTGTGGGTTGTTCAGTAGCACCTTTCGATAAGAAAAATGCGAGTTTGATACGTTGTGCTTCACCACCACTGAGTGTGCTCGAAGATTGTCCCAGCTTAAGATATCCCAGTCCAACATCTTGCAAAGGCTGTAGTTTAGTAACAATTTTATTGCATTGTGCCTTCGATTTACTTGAGCTTCCGAAGAATTCAATTGCCTCATTGATAGTCATATCCAGCACATCAGCAATGTTTTTTCCTTCAAATCTTATATCCAGCACTTCTTCTTTAAATCGCTTACCCCCGCATACTTCGCAAACCAAATAAACATCAGCCATAAACTGCATTTCCACCTTAACGGTGCCTTCTCCTTCGCACTGATCGCATCGGCCGCCCGGTACGTTAAAACTAAAAAAACCGGGCTTGTAAAATCGTGCCTTTGCCAGTTTTTGATCAGCAAAAAGCTGACGGATGTCATCATAAGCTTTTACATAAGTGGCTGGATTGGAGCGTGAAGAACGGCCAATAGGATTTTGATCAATCATTTCCACGCTTCCTATTTTTTGCAGGTCGCCTTCCAGGGTGCCATAGCTACCCGTTTTTTCGGCATAGCCACCCAAATGTTTGCGCAAAGCCGGATAAAGAATACTGCGCACCAATGAGGATTTCCCTGAGCCGCTCACGCCGGAAATGACAGTAAGCACATTCAGCGGGAATTTTACATCGATCTGCTTGAGGTTGTTTTGAGAAGCACCTTTAATTTCAATATAGTCGTGCCAGCCTCTGCGATGCGCCGGCACAGGAATATTAAGTTTACCACTAAGATATTTTCCTGTGAGGCTGATTGGATGATGCATAATTTCCGGACCACTACCCTGGAAAATCAATTCACCGCCAAGTCTGCCAGCTTCCGGGCCAATATCGATAATCTGGTCTGCAGCCTGCATAATGTCTTCGTCATGTTCAACCACGATGACCGTATTGCCAATATCGCGTAGTTTTTTTAATACTTTGATGAGCCTTTCTGTGTCGCGGCTATGCAGACCAATACTGGGCTCGTCGAGAATATAAGTAGAACCAACCAGGCTGCTTCCGAGCGAGGTTGCTAAATTGATGCGCTGTGATTCGCCGCCCGAAAGGCTATTGGATAAACGATTGAGCGTGAGGTAACTCAATCCTACATCCAATAAAAATTGAATACGATTTGTAATTTCACTCAATAAGCGTTTGGCAATTTGACGATCTGTTTCATCAAGTTCAATTGCAGTAAAAAAGCTGTAAAGCTGATCCAATGGCATCAGTACCAATTCAGAGATGCTTTTGCCGGCTACTTTTACATAAGATGCGTCTTTTCGCAGTCTTGTGCCCTGACATTCAGGGCAAACAGTTTTTCCACGGTAGCGCGAAAGCATTACCCGATATTGAATTTTATAGGTTTGTTCTTCCAATTCCTGAAAGAAATCGTTTAATCCCTGAAAATACTCATTACCAGTCCAAAGTAATTGTTTTTGTTCAGCAGACAAAGCATAATAAGGTTTGTGAACCGGAAAATCGAATTTTGAGGCAGTGCGGATGAGCTGGTCTTTCCATTCTCCCATTTTTTCGCCTTTCCAGCAAGCAATTGCGCCTTCGTAAACAGAAAGACCTTTGTTTGGAATCACCAGATCTTCATCAATCCCGATGATGCTGCCAAAACCTTCGCAACGTTTGCATGCGCCATATGGATTGTTAAACGTAAACATATTCACGCTTGGCTCTTCAAACTGAATTCCATCGGCTGCAAAGCTGGAAGAAAATAGCTCATGACCTTGCTTTTCAGGCGTTTTGAAATCAATCAAACACTGATCTTTCCCTTCGTAAAAAGCTGTTTGCACAGAGTCGGCGATGCGGGCAGACAGATCAGGATCATTGGAATTGATCAGTAATCTGTCAACAACAATAAAGACTTTGTCAGATTTTTTTGGTGTTTCAGATGAAATCGTGTCTTCTATGTTTTTCACCTCACCATTTACCATACAACGACTAAATCCCTGCTGCATCAGAATGCCTAGTTGTTGGTTGATCGTCCGTTTGGGAGGTAAATTTAGGGGTGCCAAAACCAATGCCTGACTTTCGTTTGGTAGCGACAAGACAAAATTTACCACATCCGAAACCCGATGACGTTTAACCAATTTGCCCGAAAGTGGTGAATAGGTTTTGCCAATTCGTGCAAACAACAACTTGAGGTATTCGTAAATTTCAGTAGTAGTACCGACTGTAGATCGCGGATTGCGACTGTTTACTTTTTGTTCGATGGCAATGGCCGGCGAAATGCCATTAATATAATCCACATCGGGTTTGTTCATACGACCCAAAAACTGACGGGCATAAGAGCTCAGGCTTTCTACATAACGACGTTGACCTTCGGCATATAAGGTGTCGAAAGCCAGCGACGACTTGCCCGAGCCTGAAACGCCGGTTATGACAACAAGCTTGTTTTTTGGGATATGCAGACTTACATTTTTGAGATTGTTTACTCTTGCGCCTTGAATATGAATGCTTTGTAGTTGTGTAAGCGGGTTAGTCATGCCTTGGAATAAATTTTTGCGAAATTACCAATTAATTAAAGATAAGATCGTAGCTACTTCAATTCGATTTGGCGTAATTAGTTTCTGCTTTATTTGTAAAATTTTTACTAAGATTTGAAAAAAAACTGCTCACTACTTGCATTTTTTAAATCTATCCGTATATTTGCCCTAACAAATGCAACTTTTTGTTGTTTACAAACCAGTAATAATAAAATCTTAGGAGGATCAATATAGCGATAACTTTTACCCTTTAAACTTAAAACTGCAAATAAGGGAGGCTCTATGAATGCACTAGAATGCACTGATAAAGAGCTGGTTGAAAGTTATCGTAAAGGTAATCATACCAGTTTCGAGTTATTGATCAATCGTCATCAGGTTCGTATTTTTTCTTATATCATGATGCTTGTCAAGGATAAGCAGCTTGCAGATGATATTTTTCAGGATACCTTCATCAAGATTATCCGAACCATAAAAAATGGCACTTACAAAGAAGAAGGCAAATTTATTCAGTGGGCGATGCGCATTGCTCATAATCTTGTAATTGACCATTTTCGCAAGTCGAAAAGAATTCCTTATTCTGATGTTCAGAATGATAATTACGATTTCCTGGAGAATATCGGCCTGGCCGACCCATCAGTAGAGCAACGAATCATAACAGATCAGATTCATGAGGATCTGCGTCAGCTCATCACCTTTTTGCCCGAGGAGCAACGAGAAGTTTTGTATTTGCGTCTTTACTCCGAAATGAGTTTTAAGGATATTGCGGAACTCACCAATGTTAGTATTAACACTGCTTTGGGAAGGATGCGCTATGCCTTGATCAACATAAGGAAGATGATAAACGAGAAAAACCTGGTGCTGACCCAATAAAAAATTGAAGCGGATGTAATAAACGGTTCTGTTGATACGTTCATAGTTTAACTTAATAAATTTAGTTACTGCCTATGAACAAATCTTTTACCCTTGACACTTGTTCCAATCCTGCTAATTATCTCGACAAAACTCTTGAAAAGCGATTAAAGGAAGTAATGGCCGAAGAAACATTCAGACCTTCAGCACTTAATCTGAGGTTTTTGTCGGCTTATGCTGCAGCCTTAAGTTGTTGCAAAAGCTATATTACAGGTGAGATGGAACTTTTGATGAACTAGTTATTTTTTCATTGTTTAATTTTGAGTCTTTGCTGCATCAAAGTGGCAAAGGCTCTTTTTTATTCTAGCGAAAGCATTATATTTGTCTCAAACAATTTCCTGTGACCAAAAAAGAGAAGTTTGCCGCCTTAATTGCTCATTTTGAAGAGCATATGCCTGTAGCTGAAACTGAGCTATCTTTTGATTCGCCATACCAGTTGCTGGTTGCTGTCATTTTATCAGCACAATGTACGGATAAGCGCGTAAACCTCATTACACCTGCCTTTTTCGATCGGTTTCCTGAAGCTGATACACTTGCAGAAGCCAGCCAGGAAGCTGTTTACGAAATGATCAAATCTTGTTCATATCCTAATAATAAAGCGAAAAACCTGATTGGGATGGCAAAAACCCTTCTCAATGAATTTAAGGGTGTGGTGCCCGATACGGTTGAAGCACTGCAACGGATGCCGGGCGTTGGGCGAAAGACTGCCAATGTAATTGCTTCTGTTGTGTATAACAAACCGGCGATGGCTGTTGATACCCATGTATTCAGAGTTTCAGAAAGAATTGGCCTCACAACAGCTGCAAAAAATCCATATGATGCCGAAAAACAACTGGTTAAATATTTACCTGATGATATTATTCCGAAAGCTCACCATTGGTTGATACTGCACGGCAGATACGTTTGCAAAGCCCGGACGCCCGATTGCGAAAACTGCGGAATATCGCATCTTTGTAATTATTACAGAAACCAACAAAAAGGAAAAACTACAACAAAAGTCAAAGTTTAGTTGTTGGTTTAGTCGTGAGTTAAACTAAATTTGTAAACCAAAAAAAATGTAATATGCTTCAAAAAGGGGATAAAGCACCAGACTTCACTGGAAACGACCAGCAGGGTAAGGTGGTTTCACTTGATGATTTTAAAGGAAAAAAACTGGTACTATACTTTTACCCAAAAGATGATACCCCCGGATGTACCAAAGAGGCTTGCAATTTGCGCGACAATTATGCAGATTTGCTCGATAAAGGTTTTGCTTTACTGGGCGTAAGTCCGGATACTGAAGATTCGCACCAGAAATTTATAACTAAGTATGAGTTGCCTTTTCCATTGCTTTCTGATCCGGAACTCAAGATTATTAAGGCCTTTGGTGCCTGGGGCGAGAAAAATATGTATGGCAGGAAATACGAAGGACTTTTGCGTACAACTTTCATTATCAACGAAGAAGGAATTATAGAGAAAGTGATCAGGAAGGTGAAAACGGACGATCATGCCAATCAAATTCTTAAATTGTATAACTAAAAAATAAAATAATGACATCAGAAAAAGCCAAAGAAAATGCTGACAAAGTCAGGCTGGAAAAACTCAAAGCTCTGGAAGCAACGCTTGGAACTATAGAGAAAAACTATGGAAAAGGTAGTATCATGAAGTTGGGTGATAATGCCGTCGAAAGCATTGAAAGTATTTCAACAGGATCAATAGCACTTGATGCTGCTCTTGGAATTGGAGGTTTACCCAAAGGACGTGTGGTAGAGATTTATGGACCAGAAAGTTCCGGTAAAACTACCCTAGCCTTGCATGTGATTGCCGAAGCGCAGAAGGCTGGTGGTATCGCTGCCTTTATTGATGCAGAACATGCTTTCGATCGGTTTTATGCGCAAAAGCTTGGAGTAGATATTCAGGAACTACTGATATCGCAGCCTGATCATGGCGAACAGGCACTCGAGATAGCCGAGAATCTGATTCGTTCAGGAGCCATCGATGTTATTGTGATTGATTCCGTAGCGGCTTTAACGCCAAAAAGTGAAATTGAAGGCGAGATGGGCGACAGCAAGATGGGCTTGCAGGCACGTTTGATGTCGCAGGCTTTGCGAAAACTTACCGCAACAATCAGCAAAACAGGTGCTATCTGCATCTTCATCAATCAGCTAAGAGATAAGATTGGTGTGATGTTTGGCAATCCGGAAACAACCACTGGTGGTAATGCACTTAAATTTTATAGTTCCGTACGGCTTGATATTCGTAAAATCAGCCAGATCAAAGATGGTGAAAACGCCACTGGTAACCGTGTTCGTGTTAAGGTGGTAAAAAACAAAGTCGCACCACCTTTCCGCAAGGCAGAGTTTGATATCGTGTTTGGCGTAGGTATTTCGCGGGTTGGCGAAATTATTGATCTGGGTGTGGACCATAATATCATCAAGAAAAGTGGCTCCTGGTTCAGCTATGGCGAAACCCGACTGGGGCAGGGACGCGATGCTGTTAAAAACCTTATCGAGGAAAATCCTGAGCTTTCGGCAGAATTAGAAGAAAAAATCAGGCTCGTACTAAATACGGTTTCTGAATAGTACTTTTTGCCTGTTTATTCTGTAAGTAATCTAATCTCCAGGCATCCTTCTGGTGGCCTGAAATATATTAATACCTATGCTGTATCGATTTGTTATCCTGTTAGTTAGTTTGAGTTTTTTGGTGGTTTCATGTGAGAGTACAACTGATTCTGAAAATCAGGCCTCACAAGATAATCCTGTAAATCAGCAAGATACTGATCCACTTGCAGCACTCAATAAGCAAATTGCGAATGACAGTACCAATGCAGATTTGCTTGTCGAAAGGGCAAAGCTTTATTTTAATCAGGATCGCATCGACCGCGCATTACGTGATATCAATCAGGCACTTAGCTACGACAGTAAGCAAACGGAAGCCTATCTCATATTGTCAGAAATCTATTATGGGATGGGCCAGGCAGAAAATGTGAGAAAAACCTTGATGAAAGCAGCAGAAGTAGCTCCCAACGATCCCAGGCCACAGGTTAAGCTAGCCGAAATAAATCTGTTGCAACGCAAACTTGACCTGGCATTGGGATATACAGATAAAGCCCTGGCAATGAAAAATCACAATCCGGATGCATACTATGTGCGTGGAATGATTTTTCTGGCTCGGAAAGATACCGTGTCAGCACTTAAAAACTTTATGATTGCCCGCGATCAGGATGAAAACTTCTTTGAAGCACTGTATCAAATTGGAGTGGTTTATTCAGCACAACATAATCCGCTGGCCATCGATTTTCTGCAGGATGCCATTAAACGATTTCCGAACTCTTTTGTTTCCCGCTATCAATTGGCACTCTATCTTCAGGATCATAATGCTGTGGATGAGGCAATTGCACACTATGATACCTTATTGACCATGCAGCCTGAGAATAGTCATATCTATCATAACCTGGGTTATGTTCATCTGGTATATTTACAGGAATACGAGCAGGCTTTAAGCTATTTTGATGCAGCCTTGACAATTGACCCCAATTACATAGATGCACTTTATAACAAGGGAAGGACTTTGGAAGAAATGGGGCAATATCTTACAGCTCGGGATATTTATGAGCAGGTGCTCGATAAACAAACTAATTATCCCTTAGCTGTTGAGGGTTTGAACAGGCTGGACAGGCGTAAATAGTTACTCTTCAAATTCAGGGCGTAAGGATTTAAGGTCTTCGATCAAATCATTGGTGGCCAACTTTAATTGATCAAATAAGCTTTCCAGTTCGGAATTATCTTTTTCTGCTCCTTTCATTTCCATTGTTTTCGCAAGCTGAAGTGGCTTTTCGGCTACAAAATTTGCAATAACGCCTTTGAGGCTATGCGAATCAAATTTGAGTGAATCGAAATCACGATTTTTGATGGCTTTGGAAATCCTTTCCAGTCGATCTGGATGTTCCTGAATGAATATATCAATGATTTCGAGTACGATAGGTTTATCAAAATACTGAAAAGTATCCAGAAACGCTTCTTTATTGATTACTTTCATTGCTACCTTTTGTGAGGTTTTATTAGCTACAAATGTAAGATAATTTTAGATTTCCATTCTATTCACATACAGATTGTAAACATTACTATCATCGCTTAAAGAAGGAAAATTTCAAATTGGTTTAATTGCACCAGTCCACTCATTCAAAACTTTGAAAATTGTGAAAGCCTGTATTTCAACATACTCAACTTATCTGACAGAATTTATCAAATAACCGGATAGCTTATAAATACAGGCTTTCTGCTATCATTAGCAGGTACTTACTTGTAGAATGAACCTATGAGTCCATTCCGAAAAGTCAATTTGTCCTTAAATCTCCCAAAGGGGAAATTTCTAAAATCAGCAGTTTTTTGACTTTTCGAAGTAGGCTCACTTATTTATTTTTCAATAAGTCTCTGATTTCAGTAAGCAGTACTTCTTCCTTTGAAGGTGCCGGAGGAGCAGCAGGTTTTGCTTCTTCTTTCTTTTTGACAGAGTTCATTGCTTTGATGACCATAAAAATCGCAAAGGCGATGATCAGAAAATCGACCACTACCTGAATAAAATTGCCATAATTGATGGTTACTGCCGGAATGAGTTCGGAGACAACATTTCCAGCTGCATCCAGTTGTGCCGGAATGCCTTCTTTGATTGTTAATTGCAAATCGCTGAAATTGACACCGCCAACCAAAAGACCAATCGGAGGCATGATTACATCAGCCACAAAGGAAGATACAATCTTTCCGAATGCGCCACCGATAACGATACCTACTGCCATGTCGATGACGTTTCCGCGCATGGCAAATGCTTTGAATTCGTTGATAAGTTTCATGGGTTAATACTTGTTAAGTGTTGTTAATGAATAAATTAAGAAAGAAATAAAAATGAGAAGTGATATTTTTGTAGAAAAACAGTTTTTTGCCTTCCGGAATAAAGAATACTTGCGCTCATGTGGGGGTTGTTATTTTTGTGAGGTTGGTTTTGCTGCCTCGTTTTGTTTTATCAATGGGTTTAATTTGTAATCAACTGCTAAACAAAATATTATGTTCGATTTCAAGTTGATATTTAACTTTATTAAATCTGGTTTTGCTCTTCGCTTCACAAATTTAAACAATAAACTAAATGAATTGAAATTCAGGAAAAAAAATATCAGACGCCCGAATAGACTTGATTAGGCTTGCAAAAAATCCGGTCAGTTAATATCCCAGCAATAAACCAATCTGATAAACAGCAAAAGCAGCTATCCAGGCAAGACTTGTTGTATAAAACGAGGTGAAAAGCGGCCATTTCCAGGCACCTGACTCTTTTTTGATCGCTGCAAACACAGCAACACAAGGGAAATAGATCAGAACAAAAACCAAAAACGAAAGTGCAACCAAGGGTCGCATTACTTTCTGGCCTGACTTGGTGCCGCTTCTATAGGTATCATCCTGTAACTTTGTGATCAGGCTTTCGGATGGTTCAGCTTCGGGGCCGGTTTGATACAGCACTCCCATTGTAGATATCACAATTTCTTTGGCCGCCATACCAGCAATCAGACTCACGCCCATTTTCCAGTCGAAACCGAGTGGCTGAATGGTGGGTTCTATAAATTTTCCGATACGTCCGATTACGGAGTTTTCCTGTTTTTTGCTTTGTTGTTCATATTCCAGCTGGAGAATATGGGCATGTTTTTCTTCTTCCAGGAGATCTCTGGTTTCATTGCTTTTAATATCCGATAGTTGATTATCATAATCTGAGACGACCAGGGCAATTTTTTCTTCATAATCCCGATCGATCTGGCGACCCAGCGGAAAATAGCCTAAGGCCCAAATGATGATGGAAGCAACAAGGATAATCGTACCCATTTTATGGATATATTGGCGTCCTTTGAACCAGGTTTGTTTAAAAATTGCTTTGCTGGTTGGCATACGATAGGGAGGAAGCTCCATCACAAAAGGCATTTCATTGGCCTGAAACAGCACTTTCTTGAATAACCAGGCAAACAAACCGGCAAATAGAATTCCGAGCAGATAGATTCCAAAAAGTATTGTTCCCCTGAAGGAATCAAAAAAAGCACTGATAATCAGGATATAAACCGGATAACGTGCACTGCACGACATAAAGGGAATGATCATCATGGTAACCATACGATCGCTTCGGTTTTCGATAGTACGGGTAGCCATAATTGCAGGAACATTACAGCCAAAGCCCATCAAAAGTGGAATAAACGAACGTCCGTGAAGACCTACCTTGTGCATCAATTTGTCAACGATAAAAGCAACTCTGGCCATATATCCTGTCGTCTCGAGCAGCGAAAGGAAAAAAAACAGAATTAAAATATTTGGCAGAAAAACGATCACACCTCCCACGCCACCAATGATGCCGTCAACAACAAGGTCGCGCAAAAAATTGTCCGGCATAATTTTATACATCAATCCGCCAAGCCATTCCATCGAAAGTTCTATCCATTGCATGGGATAATCACCCAAAATAAACGTAGCCTGAAAGATCCCCCACATTACACCAATAAAAACGGGATAACTAAGAAGCTTATGCGTCAGGATGCCATCAATTTTTCTGCTTTTAGTTTTTAAAGTCTGCTTCACAGGTTTAAAAGTTTCCTTGAGGGCTCCTTCAATAAAACCGTATTTAGCGTCTGTTATAATTGTTTCAGGATCGTCAGAGAAGGTTGTTGAAATTTTTTCTGTTTCCTTGTTGAGTACTGATAAGATTTCGCTGTGATTGACGCATGACTGGATGCGCGTGAGTTCTTCCTGATCACCTTCGAGTAGTTTGATCGAAAGATAACGAGGCGAAATAATATTAGTAATATGCTGATTACCATTAACTTTTAGCAGTTCTTGAAGCTTACGAATGGTGGCTTCAATTTCTTCGCCGTAATTAACATGAATGTGTCGGATGTCGGGATCGCGATCTTCGTGCACAGTGATGATGCGTTCGAACAACTCAATGATGCCTGTGCCTTTGGATGCAACGGTTGGTATAATTGGAATCCCGAGCATCTTGCCAAGCATATCATAATCAAATTGATCGCCCTTTTGCAGAAATTCGTCATACATATTCAGTGCCAGCACCACCTTGATGTCCATATCGATCAGCTGGGTGGTGAGATACAAATTTCGTTCAAGGTTGGAAGCATCAACCACATTGAGTACCACATCAGGCAATTCATCAAAAATGTGGTTTCTTACGTAAAGTTCTTCCGGTGTATAGCTTGTAATGCTGTATGTACCAGGCAGGTCAACAAGCTTAAAGGTATATCCATGAAGTTTAAAGATGGCTGATTTAGCATCAATTGTTACGCCGGAGTAGTTGGCAACTCTTTCTTTGGAATTAGAAGCGAAATTAAAAAGTGTCGTCTTGCCCGAATTTGGGTTTCCGACCAATGCAACTGTAATTGTCTTTGCATTGTTGATTGGTCTGAGTTTTAGGGATTGTTCCAGGGCCTGAACGCCATGATAGGCTGAATTATTAACCATCTTCATGGATTCACCGTTTAGCACCTCGATCAATGCTGCCTCGCTTCTTCTGAGCGAGACTTCATAACCCATGATGTTGTATTCGATTGGGTCGCGTAGCGGAGCATTTTTTACAACGATAACAGGTTTGCCGACCACAAAGCCCATCTCGATGATTCTTTTTCGAAAAGCACCACGACCTTTCACCTTGGTAATGATTCCTTTATCTCCTTCTTTCAGCTCCGCCAGGGTTTTCATATCATGCTATTTTGCCAAAAACAAAAAAAGACAATATACCGAAGTCGCAACATACCTAATAGTAGGTATTCCTTAGTCCAGAAGAAAATCATCGTCCTGACCAGCAGGTTTATCTTCTGCAACAAGCTCGTGTAGGGCAGGAAGTAAATTTGCCAGACGGATTCCCCAGTGGGGAGCAAAATTGGCTTTGCAACTGGCAATAGCATTTTCGCGGGCCGCGAGTTGGGGTTTTTTAAAAAGCATGATAAAATCCTTCAGATCCTGGTAGATATCGGCAAGATGCTCCGCAAAGCTACCTTTGAGTGTTTCGGTGATGTGTGATCCACTGTGATCGATGTACCAAAACTCATCCAATTCGCCGGTTAATTCGCGCAGGGCATTGAAAAGTCCTTCATATTGTTCTTCGGTGACAAATCTTTCGTTGGCTTCCGGAAATTCAGGCTCAATATGGGGCAGGAGTGTGCCGCGCAGATAAAGTAATGGAACCAGGCCCTGCAGCGAATTGAAAAATGCTTGCTGCCTGAGGTTGGCGGTATCTTCTACAAAATTACAAAATTCACTTGCTACGGCTGCCAATTCCAAGATGTTACGCGATAGGGTAGGATCAGTTGTGCTCATGTTGTATTTGGTTTATTTCAAAGCAAGCTTTAAATTTGCTCAAATGATTGCAAATTTAAGTAATCTGATGAGAACAAAGGAGTTTAAAGCGGAACTTATTCAGCATTTGATTGCTATGCAGAAGGCTGCCATTGCTCATGCCCAAAAGGCCATGGATGAGGCACAGGAAGAAGCAAACAACTACGGCGCACCAAAGGATAGGTATGATGGTTTTAGAAACCAACAGCTACGAAAAAAAGATATGTATGCCAAGCAATTGAGCCAGGCAATGCAATATTTGGATTTGCTTAAAAAACCTGAAATCAATAAACCCCAAAAAGAAGTGGGTTTCGGTGCGCTTATTCAAACGGATACTGATTTGTTTTTTATTGCTGTCGGTCTGGGCATACTTCAGTTTAAGGAGGAAGACGTAATTGTAATTTCGATGCTGGTACCTATTTATCATGCCATGAAAACCAGGAAAACTGGTGATAGTTTCAGTTTTAACAATAAGCAATACAAAATCCTGCAGATCATTTGATTGCTACGGAATTTCTTTTCATGGCATCGGATAATTCTATCTGAAGATCAATTCATCCGGTTGTTTTGGGTCGAAATTAAAGATCTCCCAACCGAGGGTGTCAGAAAGGTCAACAGACCATGCCGCTGCACCTTCCGGAACATAGGGATAAAACATCAATCGAAGTTGTATTGAAGAAAAAACAAGGTACTTGTTCCGAAGTCTGAGGCCAATACCAAGGCCGGTCACCAGGCGCTTGTTGAATAATTCTTCATCTGCTTCTGCAATAAAACCTGTTTCACAAAGCATATAAGGTGTAAAATTGAAACCAAGCCATTTCCAGGGTGTATAGAGCATAAATTGCAGTTCTGTATTGATTCGTTGCATTCCTCTCAGGGCATCGGTCCGCAGGCCTGTAATTCCATGTCCGTTGTTCAGGTGCAAACTGTCGTAGCTGAGGCGGTTAATTCCTCTGACGTAATTGACTCCACTTAAAATTCGGAATGCGTAATCACCAATTGTTGCCAAATTGCTCAAATAATACATCGACCCTTTTACAGCACCCTGGCGAAGCTTTTGCGCATGAATATAGCTCCCAAATCCAGCCGAAACAACCCAATAATCTGGCTTTTTACCCAACGAACTCCATCTGAAATCTACTCCAAGGTAAGGCATTTTGCTAAATTCATTCCAGCTATAGCCACCCGTCAAACCGATTCTGAATCCAACCGGAAGAGCCTGAGGATGGTTTTGCGCGAAGAGTTTGTCGCTTTCAACAAAGTTCTGGTTGACCCAGTTTACTGAGGCCATCAATCGTGTATAGTTACTCAATACATAATTGGAGTCTGCACTTACAAAGGGTCTTTTTTGAAAATAGGTGTTGTATATTCCTATGGCTGGTACGAGGTACTGAGGACGTTTATCTTCCTGATGTTTGTTTAGTTCAAACTGATACCCAAGCCATCCATTTCCCTGAAAATACCTTGTCTCGAGAATGGCATCGGCTTGCGAAGTATAATAGTCGGGGAGGTTTTCCTGTTTGCGCGCCAGCTCAAGCCCTCCGGCCAGTTTGTATGCCCCTGGCAGATACGGCCTTTCGAGCGTTAAGGTGTAGTATTCCTGTTTTAAGGAACGCTGATAGCGGAGGCTGTTTTGAATGAATTTTTTGTCCAGGTTGTTTAGCTTAAAATAAATATCTGACATATAAAAATCGGGTTTTTCATTTGTCAGACTGAATCCAACCTCATTGCCATAGCCTAAAAAATTTGAGTTCCATATTTTTAAGCTTTGTTTGTTGGCGGAATATATAACCGGAAAAACGCCATAAGGTATTTTATCCTGAACTACCAGAATTAGATTGATGGAATCGTTAGAGACCGATTCAGGATAAAACCGTGCATTTTCGATAAAGGGCAGATCGCGAATGAGTTTTTCGTTGTCGGCTATTAGCCAGGGTATCAGGCTGTCGCCTGTTTTGATATATAGGTTTTTTTGAATGACAGAGGTTTTCGTATAGATATGTAGTTTTTGAATAATTTGTTCGATTCGGCTGCTGTCATTTTCTGATACATAGGGTAAAATGGAACTACCCGGAGGAGGTTGTTTTATGCTGATACCGCTGATAAATAAACCTTTGAAAGGCAGCCATTTTGTTGTATTGTCAGTTAATTCTTTTTGCTCAGGACCTTCCTGCTCCTTGAAGGTGATTTCAACGAGTTCTTTTAATAACCTGCTTTTATTGGCTTTTTGTTCCAGCTTTTTGAACAGCACAGAGTCTGATTCCTTTAATGTGCTTTTATAATTTGTGTCGGCAGCAGTCTTTGGTTGGTTTTGAGTTTCTTGGGCAGGTAGCTTGAAATGAAGCAAGAAGAACAAACTCAAGAGTAATGAAATGAACTTTGCAACGCGAATTAAATAGGATTTCCTTGTCATCTTTGGGTGTGCTTATTGAACCAGCCAATCCGATTTTTCCAGCTCGAAGATGTTTTCAACTGGTTGCTTAAAAATATGTGCAATCTTCAGGGCGAGAATCGTTGAAAGATTGAATTTTCCGGCTTCGATTGCGTTGATTGTTTGTCTGCTTACTTGCACCATTTCAGCAAGTTGAGCCTGAGTGAGGTTTTTTTTTGCCCGCTCAACTTTTATGCTATTCTTCATCCCTGATAAGCTTTTTCGATTGAATCAATATCCAGTTAAAACGTATTACAAAAAACAAAATGAGCGTGAACATATTAAAAACCAATACCCATAAAAAGCTCATGTCGTGAACAAAAATAAGAGCTATTATCAGAATGGCATAGTTAATATAAGTTGCCCAAACAAGCGAATCGAGCCTGATTTTGCTAATAAATTCATCTTCAGTTTTTTCCTTTGAGAATGCAACCAATAGTCCGCCCACGATAATTAGTAAACTGATTAACTCGTCAAAAATATTGTTTTCAACAAGTGCAAAATAACTTGATTCACCAAAAATTTGTTCGTCTGCAAAAGTAAACACTATCAGATTCAATAAATTGGGATCATCGTCCACAAACAGATAGATCATCCCCAATACAATTCCAGGAATTAATAATCCCCAACCAATTTTCTTAAAACTATTTGGGAAAAGGAAGTTTTGCTTTATCATCTTAAATTATTTGACGCAAAAGTAATGTATAGTTTCCTTAAAGTCAAGTAAACTTTACAATACTTTGAAACAAATTTTCAAGGGAATTAGTCTGTAGATTGGATTTTGTAAAGGATTTATTGAAGAGTACGCTATTTGCTCTGGATAGAACACAACTGTCAGCTCATATGGAATCCTGCTGCTTGCGACTCAATGGCTTTATACATATCATAAGGTTTTTGAAGCAGGGGATAATCCCAACATCCTAAGCCGTGAAAAAGGCTGCCACCAAAACCACTTTTAAATTTGTAAAGTCCGTACATGGGATGTGTTGGGTCAGGTGTAGGGGAGGTGCCAAACATATCATATTCAGTGCAGCCCTTTGCTTTTGCCAGTTGAATGGCTTCCCATTGCAGGGCGTAGGTTGCCATCACATTTCGATGTTTCGCTGTTGAGGCACCATAAAGATAAGAACTTCTTTTGCCGGACATAATCAAAAACATGGCAGCCAGGGGTTCGCTGTTCCATTCGGCAACGAGCAGAAAAACCTCGGCAGGTGAGTAAGTGTCATTGGCTTTGGTGCTCAACACGGTTTCAAAATAGTTCAGATCATTCACATGAAAGCGATTGCGTTCGGCAGTTTCCTGATAGAGTTTGTACCAGATGTGGAGTTGGTCAGTATCCAGCGTTCTTACGCTTACTCCTTTGCGTTGAGCCAACTTGATGTTGTAGCGTGTTTTGGGTTTCATTTTCTGCAACAGCAATTCATCCGACAGCTTCAAGTTAATAAAAAAAGTGTGCGATGGAAGGATATTGGTGCGCGACTTCTCGAAATTCCAGTTTTGTGTGTTATAATTAAATCTGAATTCTTGTGTTTGTGAAGAAGGTTCGCCAAGCCAATTGCCTTCTGCATCAAAATAGGAAGTGTCTTTTGCCCAATAGGATTCCCATTGCAGGTCGTATCGTATTGCAATACAATTGGCAGGCAGGTGAGGTTTCAGGTTTTCGGAAAGTGCTTCCAGAAACATACCTTGTTTTTCTTCTTCCGGTTCCAGCTCGGGGCCGTAAGGTGCATAAGCAATGCAAAAGTTATTATTTACCGGTTGCACAATCACAAGCAGGTCAGATTGTATCGTACGCCGGTTATTGACCTGATCAAAAAGCCTGTCGGTTTGCGATTTAAAATCTATTGCCAGGGTTTTAAGACCAGATTTTTGTTTCAACTTCGACCAAAAAGCGGTTTGCTGAACAATAGGTGATGGATATAATTCTTCAACGTCTTTTTGCCAGATGTCGGTAATCATGAGAATCGAAAGTTTTATAGCTTATTTAGCTGAATGATTTTGCAAAGTTAAAAATAAAGTACTGGAAAACAAAAAGTTAAATCTCATTTAATGAAAAGATCATGCTGCGACAGTAAGCCGTGGCATGATCTTAAACAACAGTAATCAAGGTGTTAACCAATATTTAATGAGGCCTTGAAAGCTTCGATTTTTTGGTCTAAAAGATTATTAATTTTCTGGTAATCTGCGAGCGAATTCAATCTGGCTTTTGCGCCAAAATAAAATTTTATTTTAGGTTCAGTGCCCGAAGGTCTTACACTAATTTTGGAACCGCCCGAAGTGATAAACTGCAGCACATCCGACTTGGGCAGATCAATTTTACTGATCATTCCGTTTTGGAGATTACGTGTTTCGCTAAGTTTATAATCTCTTACCTCAACCAGTTTTTCATCACCAATCTTAACCGGAGGATTATTCCTAAAGCTGTCCATCATTGCCTTAATTGCCTCGGCACCTTCTTTTCCTTTTTTGGTTACAGAGAGCAGGTTTTCTTTGTAGAAACCAAATTCCACATAAAGCTCTTTGAGCAATTGCAGCATGGTTTTGCCCTGATCGGCTGCCCATGCTGCTGTTTCGGCCAGCATCACACATGAACTTACAGCATCTTTATCGCGAACAAAATCACCAACCAGATAGCCATAACTTTCTTCGCCACCGCCGATGAACTGCTTTTTACCTTCGAGTGATTTGATTATATCAGCGATATATTTAAATCCGGTTAATACGTCATAACGTTCCACACCAAATTTATCCGCTATATCGAACAACAGTTCTGAGGTAACGATTGTCTTTACAATATATTCATTGCCAGTAAGTTTTCCGTTGTCTTTCCATTTATTGAGTAAATAATAAATCAACAGGCTGGCGGCCTGGTTGCCATTTAAAAGGATAAACTCATTGTCTTCGTTGCGAATGGCCAAACCCACCCGATCAGCATCCGGATCGGTAGCCATCACCAGATCGGCATCAACTTCTTTGGCTTTGGCAATGGCCATTTCGAGCGCAGCCGGCTCTTCAGGATTTGGCGAGTGTACCGTTGGGAAATTGCCATCCACAACATCCTGCTCAGGCACATTATACACAGTTTTAAAACCAACTGCTTTTAGTGCTTCCGGAACAAGTTTTACGCCGGTTCCATGAATTGGTGTATAAACGATTTTCATGTTTTCCTGACGTTGAATAACATCTGGCGACAGGCTTAACGATTTTATTCTGTCGATATATTTTTTATCAAAATCCTCATCCAGATAGGTTATCAGCGATTCGTTGGCATCAAATTTTATTTCCGAGAGGTCTTTAATTTGTTCCACTTCAGCTATTACGTTTTTATCATGCGGCGCAATCAGCTGGCCTCCATCTTCCCAATAAGCTTTGTAGCCATTGTATTCTTTTGGGTTGTGCGATGCCGTGATTACCACACCACTTTTGCATTGAAGCTCGCGAATGGCAAACGAAAGTTCAGGCGTTGGCCTTAATCCTTTAAAGAGGTAAACCTGGATGTTGTTGGCCGACATGATCTCTGCTGTGATACGGGCAAAATAATCACTGTTGTTGCGACAGTCGTGAGCTACAGCCATCGAAAGCTTCTGGCCCGGAAACATTTTTTTCATGTAATTGGCCAATCCTTGTGTGGCTTGAGCAACGGTGTATTTATTCATGCGATTAGTTCCAGCACCCATGATGCCTCTCAATCCACCGGTTCCAAATTCAAGTTTCTTATAGAAGCTTTCTGTCAGCTCTTTTGGGTCCTTATCGATCATCTGCTGCACTGCTTTGATCGTTTCTGAATCGTAAGGTGGTTGCAACCATTTTTTGGCTTCAGCCATTACCTGGGGGTCGATGGTAGTCATAATGTTCGTTTTAAAGGGTTTTGAATTTTTATTAAACCGTCAACAAGTTGTGTTTTGTTTATTTCGATGATTAATCCAATAGGTAAATCATTCATGCGCAGCAGACTAAGCATTTCCTGAGCAGCCTCCTCTCCTGATTGTATTAGGTTAAGCGGAAGTATGTCCTCAACAAAAAAATGAGCGGTAAGCGCATGGTCTAATTTAACGTTTTTGTAAACAACAGGAAAAGCCTGATCTAGCCTGAATCGCAGCCCATTGAGTCTCATTTCATGGGCCAGGCATGATTTAAAAAGCGCAACAGAAATGCCTGTTCCGCATTGCTCATGAACTTCTCGTGCTGCTTCATAAACTTGCATAACAAGGCGATTAATCCTGCTTTTGTCCATTCATTTCCTCCAGACATTTTTTCAAGCTGTCGCGCCAGTAAGGAACAGTAATATTAAAGGTTGATTTGATCTTGGCTTTGTTCATCACACTGTAAAAAGGACGAACGGTCTTTACGGGATAATCTTTTGATTCGATGGGATTTACCTTACAATCAAGCTTTTCTAATTCCATGATTGCCATTGCGAAATCGTACCAACTGATGGCTCCTTCATTACTAAAATGATAAATCTGATTAACGGAATTTTCATCTTGGTTTTCGACCATCAACAGAATAGTTGCCGCCAGGTCAAAGGCATACGTTGGTGATCCAATCTGATCGGCTACCACATTGATTGACTCTTTTTCTTTTCCAAGTCTGATCATGGTTTTTACGAAATTATTTCCGTTTTTGCTGTATAGCCACGAAGTACGGATAATCATATAATTTGCTCCGCTCAACATGATGTTTCTTTCTCCGTCGGCCTTGCCCTGGGCATAGGTTGATGCTGGTGCCACAGGGTGATCCTCTGTATAAGGTTTATAGTGTTTTCCGCTGAAAACATAATCGGTAGAAATGTGTATTAGAAGGGTATTAGCACTTTTACAGGCTTCGGCCAGAAAAGCAGGTGCCTGGGCGTTGAGCATTTGGGCTTTTTCAGCATCATCTTCGGCTTTGTCCACCGCAGTGTAGGCAGCACAATTGATGCAAACCTCTATGTTTTCGGCATTAAGATAGTGTTTTAGCTGGGTAGGATTGGTAATATCCAGTTCGTCCATATCGGTAAAATACCAAACATGTTTGCGATCAGTTTGTGCAATTTTCTGAAATTCCTTTCCCAATTGGCCGTTGCTGCCTGTTATTAAAATGTTCATTTTACGATGGTTTTAAAAAATGCGATGGTTTTGTCGAGACCTTCATTCAGAGGTACTTTTGGTTCCCAGTCGAGCACTTTTTTTGCCAGACTGATGTCCGGGCGTCTTTGCATGGGGTCGTCGGCTGGCAAAGGGAAATGAACTATTTTGGATTTGCTATTGGTTTTTTGAATAATTAGTTGAGCCAGCTCAAGCATAGTAAACTCACCCGGATTGCCTATGTTTACCGGACCCGTAAAATCGTCCGGTGTGGCCATCAATCGAATCATGCCTTCCACTAAATCATCAACATATTGGAAACTACGGGTTTGCATTCCGTTGCCATAAATAGTGATGTCTTTACCCTGCAATGCCTGCACAATAAAGTTCGAAACAACACGACCATCATGCGGATGCATACGTGGGCCGTAAGTGTTAAAAATCCGAACGATTTTGATGCGCACATTATTTTGCTGATGATAATTCACGAAAAGTGTTTCGGCACATCGTTTACCTTCGTCATAGCAGGCTCTTGGCCCGATGGGATTAACATGTCCCCAATAGGTTTCTTTTTGAGGATGCTGCTCCGGATCGCCATAAACCTCTGAGGTAGAGGCTTGCAATACCTTAGCTTTGATACGTTTGGCCAGGCCAAGCATATTAATGGCACCCATCACCGAAGTTTTTACTGTTTTGATGGGATTATACTGGTAGTGTACGGGTGAAGCCGGACACGCAAGGTTATAAATTTCGTCCACTTCAACAAAAAAAGGTGTAGTTACGTCATGACGCACCAGCTCAAAATAAGGGTGATCCATCAGATGAACCACATTACTTTTTTGTCCGGTAAAATAATTATCAAGACAGATTACCTCATTGCCTTCGTTGAGCAGTCTTTCGCAAAGATGAGAACCAAGAAAGCCTGCACCACCAGTTACCAATATGCTCTTCATGGGGGGATTTTTAATTTTGGGTAAATATCAAATAGTTGAATTGTGTGCGGATTAAACAAAGGTTTTTATCCCTATACCAAAATAATCGAAGCCTTCGGCCTGCATTTCTTTGGCATCGTAAATGTTACGTCCATCGAAAATAGCGGCTTTCTTAAGGAGTTTTTTCATCACCCTGAAGTTAGGGAATTTAAATTCGGACCATTCCGTCACGATTATCAGGGCATCGGCATCAATCAAAGCATCATACTGATCTTTTGCAAATTCGATTTTATCATTAAAGATGCGTTCTCCCTCTTCCATCGCTACCGGATCGTATGCTTTTACTTTTGCACCAGCTTCGAGCAGCTTGGCAATAATTACACGCGATGGTGCCTCGCGCATATCGTCAGTATTGGGTTTGAACGAAAGACCCCAAACGGCTATCGTCTTGTCTTTTAAATCATGACTGTAATAGGTGTTGAGTTTGTTGAACATAATTGATTTCTGGTCATCATTTACATCCTCAACAGCCTGAAGCACACGTAAATTATAGTTATAGGTTCTGGCTGTTTTGATAAGTGCTTTTACGTCTTTGGGGAAGCAGGAGCCACCATAACCTGTTCCGGGATAAATAAAATACTTTCCAATACGTCTATCAGATCCAATGCCTTTGCGAACCATATTTACATCAGCACCAACAATTTCGCAGAGGTTGGCGATGTCGTTCATAAAGCTGATTTTTGTTGCCAGCATGGCATTAGCAGCATATTTAGTCATTTCGGCAGAAACGATATCCATAAAAATCACCGGATGACCGTTCATGGTGAAAGGTTTGTACAGCTTTTTCATGAGTTCTTCTGCACGGTCTGAATCCACACCCACAACGATACGATCAGGTTTCAGAAAGTCGTCAACAGCAGCACCTTCCTTTAGGAACTCAGGGTTTGAAGCCACATCAAAAGGAATGTTTACTCCTCTTTTATTAAGTTCGTCCTGAACGGCAATTCTTACTTTTTCGGCAGTGCCAACGGGAACTGTGCTTTTTGTAACGATCAGAACATAATCCTGCATATTTCGGCCTACTTCGCGGGCTACTTCGATCACATATTTGAGATCGGCACTGCCATCTTCATCCGGAGGAGTGCCAACAGCACTAAAGATTACCTGACACCCGGGCAGGGTTGAAGCCAGGTCGGTAGTAAAGAAGAGACGTTTCTTTTCTACATTTCGGGCTACCATTTCTTCGAGGCCGGGCTCGTATATTGGGATAATGCCATTGTTGAGGTTTTCTACTTTTTTCTTGTCGATATCAACGCAATGTACATCAATGCCCACTTCGGCAAAACATGTTCCGGTAACCAATCCTACATAACCGGTTCCAACGATGGAGATTTTCATGAGATAAGTTGTTTGTTAGGGATTATATTTTGGAGCAAAGTAAAGCGAATTTCCACTGTGATGCAAGGATTATATTGACAAATCGATGGCGGATTTTTGGGGTTAACCCAGATTATAGGTTATCCCAATTCCCAGAGATTCTTTAAATTGAAGTCTGGGGCCTTCACCTACCTGCACCTTCTCGCCATCGACCATATCATAAATTGGGAGTTTTACGTTGTGATCGTATTTCAATTGCATGAACAGTACGGTTTGTACTCTTTTGTTAATAGTGAAATTTATCGTTGTTTCCCAATCCACATCAATGTTCCATCGGTTGCTGAGGTTGTCGTCGAGGTAGTTGTTGTAAAGGTTTAAGGTTGACGATAATTCAATATTCTTTGATACTTCTTTTGCAAAATTGGCCAACACATTAAAACCAAATTCACCAAAGAGATTTTTGCCAGGTACAATCACCAGTCCGTTAGTGTCGAGAATAGCCGGCCTAACGCCAAAAGCCCCTTTATCGGCTAATTCCTGATTCAATACGAAAGTGAATTTGCCGGAGGCCGGACTTAGGAAAAGCTCGAAAACTTTTGATTTTTTATAGCGATAGCCAATGGAGGCATTCACAACGCCGGGCGCAAAAAATGTGGAAATGAGTGTGCTGTCATTGGGGTATTTATATCCGTTTGCAAATTGTGTTTTAAGTGAAAGCACCGAAGAAAAAGCCCAGTTTTTGTTTGAGTTTATCGTAGCAGAGGTGGCAATGTCGATGCGATCTTCTGTTTTTTCGATGCGTTTCCCGCCATACCCAACAATGCCAAAAGCCAGTTTAGAGACTGATTCGAACTGAAAATCGTTCTTGTTATACACGATTTTTGAGTTAGTGTTAACTTTTCCCGAAGCTGAACTTTCGCCACCCGAAGCCCAGTTAGTAAGTGATAACTGGTTAAATGTGAGATCATACTTTCCAGTTAAAGTCCAGTGTCGAACAGTATCGTGTGGTGAAGTTTTATTGGTATCGGGCTGAGAAAATAATATTAAGGGTAAAAATGCCAAAAGGGGTAGCAAAAAACGGAGCATGATGTTCAGGTTTTCTTTGTTCACTGTGGAATGAAAAATTTAATTAAGGATGGGTTTTTATGAGGTTTACAATAATCAAAGTCTCTTTCACGATAGGTAAGGCACTTTCAGTAATGTGTCTTTTCATGTTATTTCTTTTCATTTTTGGATTCTCCTTTTCAACAATCGCTTTTGAGCGTAAAGATTATCATTACAAGTATTAAATAGAACGAATCAAAAGCAAGTTTTGTATTGAAAGTTGAAAAAAAATTCTGATTAAATTAGGCAGTAAAAATAATCGTTGCCTTCAATTTGAAGGATTAGCGTTTGTATTCTAAAAAAAGCTGATTCAAACCTAAAATTCGGTTGATCAAAAGTTGTTTTTGAGGATCAGGAATTTCTTTTCTTAGATTTTTAAAAGTGATCGTATTGCACCAATTTATTTCTTCTGATTTTTTTGCACCCGATTTTTACGAGGCACTAACAGCTTCGAAAGTATGGTTTGAAGCTTGATTACTTTATTTGAATAAGTTGGCTGCCAAAATTTTGCGTTCTAATCAGGTAAACACCTTGTGACAAGGCACTCACATCTAAATAGTCAACTGGTGCACTGCTATGCAGGAGTTTGCCGTTCAGATTGTAAAGTTCGAAGTTGTCGCGTATTTTAAAGTAAATCTTTTTTCCAACCACCGGATTTGGATAAACCAGATTGCCATACTTCCATTCAAAATCAGTTAAAACACTATGGTTATTTGATTCGCCTGGCGTTGCCTGCACAAAAAAGATCCAGTTCGATGCGCCATCTGTTTCACGTCCAGAGCTCACATCTGTGGTTTGAGCGGTAAAGGTGATTTCATCAACCACTTCTTCAAGGCCATTAAATATGCCAATGGATTCGCCGTCTTTACTCAATTTGAAGTTTGTGTGTCTCTCGCCCAGATTTTCCTCGTCATCGGCCCAGAAAAGTATAAAGGCTCCCGGCTCCAGATAAATCTCCGGCATTTGCCATTTGTCGGGATTATCCAGCTTATCGGTAAGATAATAATCGGCCAGGAAGATGGCTTCAGTGCCTCCGTTATAAAGCTCCACCCAGTCGCTGTAGTTGCCATATTCATCTGCGATATAGTTGTCGTTATCGGCCATAAACTCATTGATATACAGCAATGGCAGTTCGCCCGCAAGTGGCCTTACATAAATATAGTCGCAGGGCTTAACAGTGATTTGGTCGGTTGTGTCAACGGCTACAATTTGATAAAGAATACTGGTTTCCGGAAAGATGTTTTCCAGAATTGCACCATAATACTTGTCTCCGGCCTCGCCATCTCCATGTAATCCATCATCAAACATCGTAGCATTATCGCTGATATCTTCATCGATAACTAGCTGTGCATCAATATTAAACGGAAACTGTGCATCAGCCCAGGCACCAATAAAAAGGCGATTATCATCTAACCGATTGTGGCTGATATGATTGATCAAAGGAGTTGCCTGAGTGTTTTCCAACTGGTTTTGCATATTGTTGAATCGATTTGTAAGGAATCCGAATATGCTTTTTTTTACGTGAGCACCAATCACTTCGGTTAATGAGCGCTCAAAATCATCGAAGGAATATCCGTAGTCGAGTGGATAATAGGGATCGTTTACGACAAAAGGAGTGATCAGAGCCTGCCTGTCCTGCAAGGATTGAAATAATGAATCCAGATCAATTTGATTTATAAGTTGTTGACTAATCCATGTAAATTGCCTTCGAAAAATATCATCTTCCATAATACGTGTGTAAAGCGGACGTTTTTCGTTGCCGTCCATTTCCCATTGATAAGGGTTGCGGCTGGTCCAGTCGATGTTGAACCAATCTATCCCAAAAGTATTATCTACATCATAAATCAGGTATTCGAAGCGATCAGAAAATTCATTGTGATAAAGGTAATAGTTGTTTTTGTTATAGATATAGCCATCCCAGTTTCCGCAAAGTACATCAGCGGCAATCACTTTTAGATAGTCAGTTGTATTGAAAACCTGATCAATTGCGCAGTTAAAGGTGTCATCATCACTATTATTCAATTTGGAGATAAAATTTGCCAAATCGCTGTAATCATCGGCCTCTTCGTTGCGTTTGAGTTCGTACACCCGACGACCATTTTCTTCGAGTTTGTATAAATCAGGATCGCTGCCCAGATAATCCAGATCGGCCGGATAAAGGCATTTATACATATTGCCATCTTTGTTCCCAAAACGTAAATCCACAAATTCTTCGTCAATATGTTCCACATTGATATAGAGCCCGTAATAATTTCCGTTAATATAAACTTGCACATGATTTGCCCTTGGTGCAGGAATACCCCATTTTCGCAATAAATCCCACATCAATTTGGCACGCATTATCGAAGGATCGTTATGTTCTCCATTCAGGTTCAGCTTTTCAATACCATAGTAATTGCCACCATCTGTCCAGGTATTGAATGATACTTTAAAGGATTTCTTTTGACTAATTCGCGAGGTGTTTCCCCTCAATCTGAATCCAATGGGATTAATACTATCGCGCACAATTCCGTCATTAAAAACAAATGCAGCACGAAACTCAATATCACTCTGCACATGTTCATAGATCCAGTTTAAGGTATCGGGATGAATGGTGATGTCGATCCGTGGCACAAGTGTATCACAATATACAATGCCTTTTTCAGGATTAACAGATTGAGATACTGAATAATAAGATGTAAACAGAATTATCAGAAAAGGAAATAGAACTTTCATGGTTTAACTTTTTGTAAAAATAAGCAATAAAAGAAAACCCGTCTCATTGGCTTGCAAAAAGTTCATTTACAAGGGGTATAGTCCTTTGTCAAGCTACTGTTTTTTCAACTTAATGAAACCTTAACATTTATGTAAAGCCTCCTTAATTAGCCGGATGATCTGAATAGATCACTTTTGCAGCAAAATTTTATCACTTAAATAAACCTTTAAAAAATGAAAAAACTCCTGATGTATGTATTGATTGCTTCGATGGCAATCGTTTCATCCTGTAAAAAAGATGATGATTCTGATGTGAAACAGGCTCCAAAAGTTAATGCTCCTGATGCAAGTGAAGCATTGATTGGAACCACTGTTGACTTATCATTTACTTATAATGCTGAGGATGGCTTTGCCTCTTCCACTGTTGCAGCCACCAATGGCAGTGCAGTAATAAAAACTGACGGTACTGAAGGTGCTACTTCAGGAACAATAGTTGTTAGCTTCACAGCCGGAAACACCGCTGGTGCAGGTTCGGTTACCTTAAGCATTGCCGATAAAAGCAATCGTTCTGACGATGCAACAGCAGTTGTAAATGTTGTTGCCGAGCAAACAGTTTTCCGTGTCAACAGCAATATTACCGAAAACACAAGCTGGGAATCAGGAAAAATTTATATCCTCGAAACCCGTATCGCAGTTGAAGCCGGTGCTACACTCACTATTCAACCTGGCGTAATCGTTAAAGGAGAAGCCGGAACAGGCCCAAATGCTACTGCACTTTTGGTAGCTCGTGGCGCCAAACTGATGGCAGAAGGTACTGCCGATGCACCAATTATCTTTACCTCGGTAGCTGACGAAATTATTCCCGGACAAATTGCCAGTCCCAACCTCGATTCAGATCTGAATGGCTTATGGGGTGGCGTGATCGTTTTGGGCAATGCCCGTATCTCAGCGTCTAATGAAAGCGGCGATGTGAGTCAGGTTCAAATCGAAGGTATCCCTACTTCTGACCCTAATGGTCTGTACGGTGGTGATAATGATGCCGACAACTCTGGTGTGATCAAGTATATCTCTATCCGTCATGGTGGTACAAATATTGGCTCAGGAAATGAAATCAATGGTTTAACACTTGGTGGTGTTGGTTCTGGTACTGTAATTGAAAATGTTGAAATTGTTGCCAATCAGGATGATGGAATCGAATGGTTTGGTGGCACGGTAAGCGTTTCAAACGTTGTGGTTTGGAATACCGGTGATGACGCCATCGATACCGACCAGTCGTGGGCTGGTACTCTTGATAATTTTGTGATCATCGCTCCCGGCGATCATAATTTTGAGTTGGATGGCCCTGAAGGTTCCTATGAAGCCGGACATACCATTCAAAATGGAATTGTAATTGCCAATGATCCTGAATTAGACCGCTATTCGTCTGATTTGATTAATGTGGATGCAAACTCGATTGTTACACTCAGAAATATTTACTTCACGGCCATAGTTGAAGGACAAAAAATTAACCGTGTTGATGCTGTTGGTGTTGTTTTCGACAATATTATGCTTGATGTTCCTGCTGCCAATTTGGTTGACTATGTGGACGGTGATGTTGTTCCTACTGGCGTTGTTGCCGGCGGATCATCAACTGCTAACACTTCAGTTTTAGGTTGGACATGGGCTTCAAATGCAGGTGCTTTGGCTGGCTTATAATTATTTGATCCGATTGATAGTATTCTCAAAAACTTGTGCCTGAGTATCGAACAGATCCATTGCTAATCAGTGGATCTGTTCTTTGGTATTCAATAATTACAAAAAGATTCATATCCATGAAGCGTATTTTTCTGATAATCAGTTTTATAATTTCAGTTGTGAGTTTGCAGGCTCAAAACGGAAAAATCAGGGGAACCATTTTCGAAGACCTGAGTGGTGAAACATTGGTTGGAGTTACGGTGCTTCTGGTAGGCACAACTACCGGCACAATGTCTGATCTTGATGGACAGTTTACTCTTGAAGTAGCTCCGGGGAAATATACGCTGCAATTGTCCTATATTTCATATCAGACCATAGTGTTGGAAAATGTTGTTGTAGAAGCAGATAAGGTCACTATACTTGATAATCTGATCATGAAAGAAAGCAGCCAGGAGCTGGCCGAGGTTGTTGTTTCTGCCGAAGCCATTCGCACAACAGAGGCTGCCTTGCTTACCGTTAAGAAAAAATCAGCTTCAATGCTTGATGGTATCTCATCAGCCAAAATACGACTTACCGGAGACGGGAATGCTGTGGAAGCGGCCAAGCGCGTTACAGGGGTTTCCATTGAAGATGGTAAATATGTTTATGTGAGAGGTTTAGGTGATCGCTATTCAAAAACCACACTCAACAATGTTGATATCCCGGGCCTTGATCCTGACCGAAACTCTTTGCAAATGGATATTTTTCCTACCAATCTGATAAACAATATCATGGTTGTGAAAAACTTTACTGCCGAGCTTCCGGCTGATTTCACCGGTGGCCTTGTTAATATTGAGACCAAAGATTTTCCCGAATCCAAAACAATATCGGTGTCAGCTGATATGGGTTTTAATCCTGACATGCATTTCAATCCTGATTACTTATCCTACAAAGGTGGCAAAACTGACTTTTTAGGCTTTGATGATGGAACACGGGCCTTGCCTGCGGGAGCCAGGGGAAAAACCATACCCACTCCTTACAACGGTGCAGCCGAACAGGAAGTGGTCGATTTTGTCAGAAGTTTTAATCCAACGCTTGGTGCAACAAAACAAAGAAGTTTTGCTGACTACGGCCTTAGCATATCAATTGGAAATCAAATTGATATGCTGTCGAAGCACGGGAAATCGCATAAGCTGGGTTATATTTTTTCGTTGACGTACAAATCAGAGCAGAAATTCTATGATGATAAGGTTTATGGTGAATATCAGCGATTTATTGATCCTGAAAAATATGAAATGCGCTATGCCACCATTCAAAAAGGTGCATTGGCCGAGCACAGTGTTCTGATCGGCGGACTGGCGGGGATAGCCTACAAATCTCAGTTTTCAAAGTTAAAATTTACGGCGATGCGCTTGCAAAACGGCTTAAGCAGTGCCGGCAAATTTCTTATTGATAATGACGGAGAAGCGGTGGGTCAGTCAGGTTATATTGCCGGATCAGATAATCTGGTGTATAATCAGCGCGAACTGACAAATATGCTGTTAAACGGAACCCACCTCCTGGGAAGTTCGGGCTGGGAAATCGACTGGCGGATATCACCCACAAAGTCCGGCTCGGATGATCCGGATATCAGAAAAACAGCTTTTACATACAGGGAACGTGATACCTTATTTATGGCAGGTGCCGGGGGCAATCCTTCGCGAATCTGGCGTTATCTGGATGAAGTGAACAATACCACAAAGATTGATATCACAAAAAATCTGGTGATAAGAAAAAACCCTGCTAAACTGAAATTTGGTGGAAGCCATAACTATAAGATAAGGGATTATGAAATCCTGTTTTTCGATATTCAGTTTTCGGCCGGACAAAGCTGGGGAAGCTCTGATGCTAACGATGTTTTGAACGATCATAATTTATTTCCCAACCGACCGAATGGAATTTATTATCAAACCGGAAATAATGATCCAAACTCAAACGAATACAGCTCGAATGTGAATAATCTGGCCGCTTATCTATCGCTTGAATTTCAGCCTTTTAACAGGTTAAAAACAATAGTGGGTGCCAGACTGGAAAATTTTGTTCAGCGACATACAGGTCGCGATCAGGAGTTCTCTGGAAGCGGCGGTATTGCAGGTAATAGCCTCGACAATGATATTGTACTTGATGCCTCAGATTTATTCCCTTCAGTTAATTTGATCTATAGCTTAACACCTGATCAAAACCTTAGATTAGCTTATGCAAAAACAATTGCCCGACCTTCATTTAAAGAGCTTTCTTATGCACAGATTATCGATCCAATCACCAATCGCATTTTTAATGGAAGTTTACACAAATATCCCGATTGGGATGGTAATCTGGTTGAGACAAGGATAGATAATCTGGATGTGAGATGGGAATGGTTTCTGGAAAGAGGCCAAATGATTAGCCTGAGTGGATTCTTCAAAAAATTTGATAATCCAATCGAATTGGTTCGTATTCCAACGCAACAAACAAGTACTGAATATCAGGCTCGTAATGTAGGCGATGGACAATTATTTGGATTTGAATTCGAATTGCGTAAAGACATGAGCTTCCTTGCTCCTTCTTTACAAGCTTTGAGCTTTAGTGGAAACCTGACACTGGTTTATTCAGAGATTGATATGACGGACGCAGAATTTAATTCGCGTAAGACCTATGAAAAAGTAGGCGAGACAATCAAAAAAAATCGTGTTATGGCAGGGCAGTCGCCTTATGTGATCAATGCAGGCATAACATACAGTCTGGTGGATCTTGGCATGGAAACAGGTCTGTTTTACAATGTGAAAGGATCAACTTTAACCATAGTAGGAGGAGGGCTTTTCCCGGATATCTATGTCGAACCCTTTCATAGTTTGAATTTTAGCATTAACAAGAAACTTGGTGAGTCTGGCAAAACGATGATCGATCTCAAGGTGTCCAATCTGCTTGGAGAGACATTTAATGAAGTCTATAAATCTTATGAAGCTGAAAATCAGCCTTATGAGGTTTATCAACCCGGCAGGGCAATTAGTATCGGCATTAACTATAACTTCTAAATTTACTTCCGTTTAACTAATATATAAAGAGGCTGTATCAGGTATTGAAACAGCCTCTTTATTATTTTTTCGAAATTGGAAATCAACCATGAAATCCATTCAGCTTTAGCGATTTAAGTGAAATGTTATAATCTGAAATCCTTATTGGATCATAACTTTTTTGGCATAGCGATTACCGCTGTAGTCCTGAAAAACGAGAATGCTAATACCTTGTTTTTGTTTGCAAGAGAAAGATCCTGTAAAACTTGATAGCATCTTTTCATTCAGCATTTTTCCGGATAAATCGTATTGAATAACATTTTTAATTAAGATTGAACTATTAAAATTAATTTGGTTATCAGCAGTATAATGGATTTTTACAGGAGATTTTTCAGCCCCGATTTGATCCAGTGAAGTATAAACTTCACCTTTAATTTCAATATCATCAATTTTGGTTTTTCCACTTTCAACCAACTCTACTCCATTGATATCCAGATTTGAGGTGAGTACCCAGCGGATGAAAAGCACTTCCTGATTTTCACAAGCTTCCGGTAGCGGAATCTCAAACAAAGCACTTGAAGTCCAGTCGTTTAATACGGTAATGTCAGCATTTTCAATATCTACCCAGTCACGGATAGTAACCGTTCTGTATTGCAGTTTAAAATCTGTTGGACCTGGATCATTGTTTCCAGATTGTTGTTTGGAACTTACCGTAATATTCTTGTGGCCTTCTGTGCTAATTTGAATGTACCAGGCCTTGGTATCATTGCCGTTATCCCAACCATTACATTGGGCGGCTTTGCTGGTTTCGCCATTTTTCATTTCAATGGCACCGGTTCCACCCATGGTTGACAGATAAGCGTCTTGGTTAAATTCATTAGCTTCTTCAGCTAGTGTGTCAGCAACATCACTCGATGGAAAAGTCCATTTGGCCAGTGTTTCAGTTTGTGCCAGAGCACTTGATGTGATCATCAATGTGATCAGAAAAAGATAAATGTGTTTCATACTTTTAGTTTTTAAAATTGAAAATTAATACCTCCTATAATAAATCTGCCTGGCGATAGTTGACCTTTGCGATCAACATATGGATTGTCAAGCAAATCTTGAATATCAAAATAGATTTCGTATTTATTGGCAAAAATATGTGATATCCTTGCATTAATCAAATACCAACTGTTGACTTTAATGGTATTTTCAATGTCAAACCATTGTTCATCAATATAACTACAATTGACATTTAGGTTGAAATATTTATTTTGCCAGAAAATACCAGCATAAAAAAGCTGGGGCGGCACTTCTGTCATTTTCTTTCCGGCGAGGTTGTAATCCGGCATATTAATATTTGGTGTGTAGGAAGTTATAACAGAATTGTTGTAGGAATAACTTGCCTGAAAAAGCAACTGGGGATGAATTAAATAATGCATTGATAATTCTCCGCCCGTTACAGAAATTTCAGCTACATTATCAGTCAGAATTACAGGTTTCAGGCTGTTGCCGCCGGTGTCAACAGAATCTCCTGTTCCAATTGAATATTGGAAATCCCGGCCAATACTGTGATAGATTGCTCCGGAAAGGCTGAACTTTTCGTTTTGATCGAAATGGAATCCCCATTCAAAATTGGTTAAGTATTCGGGTTTTACGTTGGGATTGGCAAGCCGAAATCCCTTATTAATTTTTCCTGACTGGCTTAAGTCTTTGAGTTTCGCAGGTTTAAAACCAGTTCCAACAGATACATAGGTCTCCAGCTGCGGAATAAGCTGATATTGCAATGCAATTTTTGGACTCAAAGCTGACCAGCTTGTTTCCGGAAAATCTTCATAAAAACTTTCTTCAAAACCTGTTGACTTTGTGGGATTCGTAACCCTTTGCCATCCCTGGAAAAAGTTTGAGAAATCAGCCCTGATTCCTGCGATAAGCTGCCATTTTTCAGGCGAAAGCTTGATCTCATCCTGGAAATAAACGCCATAAATGATCATCTTGCTGGCAGCTTCTATTTCGTCGGGTGAGGTGCAATAGATTTCATGCGATTTCATGGTTCCGGCTTTTACTTCTAAACCAGCGGTAAGCAAGTGTTTTGCCGAAAGTCGTTTCGACCAGTTCGACATTAAACCCATATCTTCCCGGTCAGTGTAGGCATCAAGTAATTTATACTCCTTTGAATCATTGAAACTTTCTTTTTGTCCATAATAGTTTTCGGCTGAATAATAGAGCGTGCTTTGAAGAAGTCCGCCGGCTATAAGATTTTTGCCGGTGATGCGAAAGGTATTGGTCAGGTATTCATCAAAACTTCCATCTGGTGCATAAACCTGGCGACCAGCTCCGCGTTTTTCCTGATAGTGATCCAAAGCAATTTCAACTGTGTTATGCTCATTAAATTGGTATCCCAGCTTCAGGCTCCCGCCGCCTTCATCAAGCTTAGTTTTGGCATCGGTTTCGTCCAGGTATTCTGGCAATTCAAAGATATAGCCATCCCCGCGCCGATAGTTTCCATTTACTTGCCAGTAAAACCCTTTGTTTTGATCAAAGCTGCGTCCTGCAGCGCTTACCGATCCTCCCATCGTGTTGTGGCTGCCGTAAAAAACACGCGCATTTCCACTTAAATCGGATTGGGGTTTTTTGGTGATGATATTGATCACGCCACCCATGGCATTGTTTCCGTACAATGCCGAAGCAGGACCTTTGATGACCTCAATTTTTTCAATCTGATCCGGATTGATATTGTGCCAGTTGACAGATCCTCCAGCCAACCTGTTTTTGGGAAGCCCGTCAACCAAAATTAAAGTGCGGTCGCTACTTTCGAGGCCACGCATTGTAACAGCGGCATTTTTGGAAAAGATTCCCCAGCTTCGGTTTACAAAAACATTGGCAGTGGTTTTTAAAACATCATCGATATTCAAAACCGGAAAGTTTTGAATCATCTTAGCTGAAATGGCATTGGTTTGTACTGGTAAATCATTGGCCTGTCGGTAAGTACGAGTGGCTGTCACGATCACTTCATTGAGTTCGATCTCGCGTTTCAAACTATCTTGCGTCTGCCCTGAAAGACTAATAATTGTGAAAGTCAAATATGTCAGTATCAAAAATTTTTTCATTGTTCTTGCATCTTGATTGAAAACTGTATGAATCCATTTGCATCACCTTGGCGTTGTCGAATCAGGAAGATGCCTCTCTCATCGGTCTCACTAACAAAGGCATATATGTCGCCCGGAGAAAGGTTTTTTGCTTTTCTTTTACCTGAACCAAAAACAAAAGTATTGGCCAGGATCAGGCTGTCATTTGTGCATGATTCAAAATCTGCAGCAGTGAGTTCGGGCAAATATTCAAACCTTAAGGTCGTACGTATTGCCCAATTTCCAGGAGCCATTTCGCTATTGTAAATTGCTGCATCAATATTGGCACCAGGCGAAGCAATGGTATGCGCATCAGCTTCCACAACATCGAAATAATACAGCAAATCAATAAGTTGTTGATTATTGTAAGCCTCTGAAATACTGTAAGTTTGGTTTGTTTCATAGGAATAAAAACTTCCCTGATCAGGATTGAGCTGTGCCCCTAAAACAATGTTTTCAAATGTTTGGATTGGGCCAAAGTCTGAGTTTTCATCCAGATGAAGTTTCAAACCGATGGTATCTGAACAGTTCCCGTCACGGTCTTTTACATAAAACTGCCAAAGCTCTGATTCGGCCAAACCTTTGGTGATTTCTTTGTAATAATGAAATTCGTTACTGAATAAGCCTGAATCGATGGAAGTTGTGTTTTCGTCCAGGATGGAAATAACGGTTAATTGTGTGAGCGGTGCGCCAGATTTGGAGCTGGCTTCAATTCCAATTTTCACTTTTTGATTGATGGCAAGGGTTGTGTCGGAAGTAATTAATTCCGCTGACTTAAGAAATTTAATTTCAGGTTTTAATCCCGGATGTTGTTTGTCTTTGGTGCAGCCAACAAAGCAAAATAAGGCTAAGAATGCTACAATCGTTATGAAATTTATTGCAATTCGCATGGTTTAAAATCTTGTCAATATCAAATTATAGAATCAATTATTTGGTGATTTTTTGTTGTGCTTTGATCAGCAAACCAGCTAATAAACCGCCGGCAGCACCAAAAATAAAATGAGAAAAAACGGGATAGAAATATCCTGTTTTAAGAAATGAGCCGTAAGGATAATCAACTGAGAGGTGGATCATCAGGCGCGAAAGTGGGATGATACTGTATGCAATGCTTCCAATAATTAAGAGTGAAAAAAGCATTCTTTTTTCAGAAAAGGTAAATCTGTAAAGCAGGTCGATTACGATTCCCATCAAAATATAAATGAAAGGAATAAAAGGGTCTTTGATGCCGGCCCAGGGCAGCAATAAAAACAGGGCGGCAGATAAACTGCTGATTGAAGAAGCCAAAGGAAGCTTGGCCCAATGGCGTCCGATCAGTAAAATAGCCATCACTTCCAGACCATGATGCCCGGGCATATTCAGCGGAATCCGCAGTTTGGTTCTGATCGCAACAGCGGCTAATCCAATCAGCGATAAGACAGCAATTTCGAGAACTGTGCGGCTAATCGGTAAGTGCTTTGAGACGGGATTTGGGTTTAACATGCCATGTGTATTTAGGGTTATCTGACTTTTCGATATAAAGGGTGATCTTGTGATTTTTTATTGCCGGCCTCATCCACTCACCGGTTTGGATAAGCTCGTCTGCTTCAGCCGGAAGGCCTTCTTCGGTAATGATTTGATCAATTGGACAAATTGCTTGCAATGATTTTTGGGAATAAACTCCGGAAATTTCACGAATTTCCTTGCCTTTTAGCCAGATGCATCTTCCGTCGTTTCCCCATTTTCTGAGCCCAATCGCTGCCAAAGCACCAATCACTCCGTCGTTATTGCCAGTAAAACCTTCCAGAAAAATAGTATTTTCCTCAGCCAATTTCCAGGCATCTGCTTGCTTCAACACATGGTTTTTTGCCATTTTGCCCCATTGAATTACTTGTTCAGTAATGTCGTTCAAACTGGCTATTGCCAGACCGCCATCGGATCCAGGCACACAGCTTTGTTTCATAAATTGTTGACAAACAGGAATAAGCTGGTCAATATTTCCATTTTGAATATACAAACAGGCCGAGCTGTTTTGAGAGGTGAAGGGAATATCCGGATGCACAAAAAGCTGATGACGACTGATTGTATAGACCTGTCCAAGTTTTTCGTGCTCAAGCAAATGTCCTAACTGACGGGCATTGTAGCCTGTGCCACGACTTTCTTTGTTGTCGGTATCATCAATGCCTATCAGAACAGTTTGGTACACTTTTCCAGTAATTTAGTTTTGGACTTGCAAAGTTATGCAACTCCACTAAATTATTGCTGTTCAAGTGTGATGATTTTTGGAATTTATACTCGTTATAAATAGGCTGTCAGCATTTTTTTGCTATTCGGATGGTCTCACCCCGCCAGCCCTGCCAACGGCTGTTTTGCCATAACGTCGCCGAATATGATCCATGGTTTGATAAAGTTTGGTAATCTCAGGTTTATCATCGAAAAGATCGAGCTGTTGGGAGCCTCCCACAAGGTGACTAAACCTCACGCCAACCAGTCTGATTAACATGCGCCGGTTATAAAGCTGAACAAAAAGATCCATCACAGTATTGAGCAGCATATGATCAAAAGCGGTGTAGGCAAT
>JAQVGO010000100.1 GCA_028696715.1 Bacteroidales bacterium | reverse complement strand
GATTGGTTTGGCAACAAACACATGAAAACATGTCCGCCGGAATACATCGCTTTTCGCTGGAGGATTTTGTAAAAAATCATCCCAAAAACAACAGACCCTGGCTGCTGAAAATGACTTCCGGTTCGCATACCCAAGCCAGCAGATTGATCCATTAAAGCGATAAATTGTGTAAATTTGATTAATGAACTAATCGTTTTAATGCAAAAATGGTTAATGTATTAACCAAAAAATCAATAAAATGGTTAATGCATTGATCGATTAATTGCTTAATTTTGTCTGATCAATATTTAAAGTAATGATAAACAAGCTAATGTATTTTTCTGATAAATTGGTTTCGGAGGTATCAACGGAATTTATCAGGAACAAAATAGCACTTTTGGAAACATCTGACAGGCTAATCGGAATCAAAGGAGCCCGCGGTGTTGGTAAAACGACCTTATTATTACAATTTATAAAGACTAAATTGGCACATCACAAAGCTGTTTATGTGACTTTGGATGATATTTTTTTCTCTGAAAATCGTTTGATTGATTTTATAGATGATTTTGTAGCCCTTGGAGGAGAATATGTATTGCTGGATGAGGTTCATAAATATCCAAATTGGAGTCAGGAGATTAAGAATGCTTATGACAGGCATAGTCAGTTAAAAATTATTTTCACTGGTTCCAGTATCCTAAAAATCAGGGAAGCTTATGCAGATCTATCGCGAAGAGCTGTGGTATTTAATTTGGAAGGTTTTTCATTTCGGGAGTACCTCAACCTTAAAACAAATCAATCATTTCCTGTGCTTAAGCTCACCGACATACTCGAGCATCATCAGGAAATTGTAAAAGATATTTGGAAAATAGTAAAACCATTGGCGTTTTTCGAAAGTTACTTGAGATATGGTTATTATCCGTTTTTTCTTGAAAATCAGGAAACCTATCATCAAAAGTTAAGAGAAATTATTTCGCTTACACTTGAGATAGACTTACCTTACAATACTGAGATAAGCCATAGTAAAATATTTCATATCAAGCAGTTACTTTATATTATTGCAGAAAGTGTACCCTTTAAACCGAATATTCAAAAAATTAGTGAAAGAATTGCGACAAGTCGGAATACCTTAAAACAATATTTGCATATACTGGATGAGGCTCAAATAATTGCACTGCTTTTTTCGGAAAAAAAGGGCATGAGTAGTTTGACAAAACCAGAAAAAATATATTTACATCATCCTAATTTAATGTATAGTCTTTCTGAATCTGATGCTGATGTTGGAACAGTTCGTGAAACATTTTTCTTGAATCAATTGTCAGCAAAGCATGAGGTTTTTTATACTGAAAAAGGTGATTTTAGGGTAGATCGGAAATATACCTTCGAAGTGGGAGGGAAAAACAAAGACGCCAAACAAATTCAAGGAATTGAGCATGCTTTTCTTGCAAAAGACGGCCTGGAAGCAGGGTTTGGACGTGAGATTCCACTTTGGCTTTTTGGCTTTTTATATTGATTTAGGAGGATAAGAATACAGAATAAGCACTATTAAACATTAAATATCAACTTCTTACCATCAAATTCTTTATAGATATCTTGTCGGTAAGGCCTTAAAATGCTGGAATTAATGCTGACCTTTGGTACACTATCGGCAATGTTGATTTTTTTTAGGTCACAGCCCAAAAGAATTGATCAATTTTATCCAATGAATAAGTTTTTATTTTTTTTTGACCAGAAAAGAAAACCATCAGATAAATGCCCTGTTTACGTGATTGTTTACTTTTGTGATTGGGACTTTGCTTGTTAATGGATTAGTTTACTCACGAAAATATTGGCTTAATGACAAATAGACACCATATTAAAACCGCTTAAAAATGAAAAAAACTTTCCGGATCAGCAGTTTTATCCTGTTGATTATGCTTTCAATTGGGTTGTTAAATCCTGTATTTCAGGATTATAAAAAGGAATCGAAAAGGACAGCTTACGAAAAGCAATTACATGAAGTAATGAAACAGATTCCAACGCAATCGCGCGAACTGGATACTATTGCTAAGGTAGATCGGCCTGACGTTGCTGCATTGCAGAACTATTTTCAAACCCTTGATCCGGCTTTGGGCGTTGTACCCGTTAAGCGACAATATGCTGCTTACGAGCAGGCGCAAATACTGGAAGCTCAAGCCACCCGCAGTCGCGAGTTGATGTGGGAAGGAACCCGTGCCGATATGGGTGGCCGCACGCGTGCTTTGCTTTTCGATCCTAACGACAGCCAGAGAAAGAAAGTTTTTGCCGGCGGTGTCACGGGAGGATTGTGGGTAAATTACGACATCCTCAACCTGAGTGAAGACTGGGAACCTATTGGCGATTTCTATCCCAATATGGCCATCAGCAGCCTTACATACGATCCTACCGATCCAATGGTGATGTATGCCGGAACAGGTGAGGCACAAACTGCGCGTATCATTTACCGCGAATCCAGTGGCCTGGGAATGGGGGTTTTTAAATCGGAAGATGGTGGTGATACCTGGGAAATAATTCCTTCAACTGCTGATTTTGCCTATGTAACTGATGTAAAAGTGCGCGACGAAGATGGCCTTGGTGTAATTTATGCCGCTGTGGTTTCAGGAAATTATCAGGGAGCTGATCATCAAAGTGAGCCCTCAGACGGTTTGTATCGCTCAACAGATGGAGGCGAAAGCTGGGAACAGGTATTACCTTTAATTCCAGAAACGGATGAGCCTTATGCTCCGGCCATGATAGAAATTGCTTCGAATGGACGAATTTTCGTTGGAACAACAGAAAACTTACAACTTAAGGGTGGAGCAACAATTTTGTGGTCAGACGAAGGAACTTCAGGCAGCTGGACGGCTTTTGAGGATTATAATACCTTGATCGATAGCGAAAGCTACTACAATATTCCTGCCCGAACCATTATAGCCAGCGCACCCAGCAATCCGGATATAGTGTATGCACAATTTGCTGCCGGCTATATGGAAAGCTCCAATGGATTTTATCATTATCGTGGTCGTTATCTGGCCAAATCAACCGATGGAGGCCTAACTTGGACAACAATGAACAAGCCTGCGAATGACTGGAGCACCCTGGCCTGGCATGCCTTTATCCTGAAAGTGCAGCCCGATGATCCCAATGCGGTATTTACCGGCGGGTTGGACCTTTGGAAAAGCTCAAACGGCGGCCAAAGTTGGAATCATATCTCTGATTGGATGTTGATGTATTATGGAGGTGGTGATGAATATGTTCATGCCGATCAACATCAAATAGCTTTCAGACCTGATGATCCAACAACAGCTATTTTTGGCTGTGATGGCGGTGTTTTTCTCTCGGAAAATGCCCATTTGAGTATCCCAACTTTTACGGAACGTAATCAAAACTTTAACACGCTTCAGTTTTACAGCGGTGCTATCAATCCAACTGCCGGAAGCATACAAATGTTAGGTGGCTTGCAGGATAACGGAAGTTTAAAATATACAGGCAACACACTTGATATCAATGATATGTTGAGCGGAGGAGATGGTGCAGCTTGTTTTTGGGATCAGAATGAAGCAAACCTTTACATGACTTCTGTTTATTACAACAGGTATTATTTTTACAAGAACAACATTCAATATGATTATATAGATGGTGGTTCAGGAACTTTCGTTTCGCCGGCTGATTATGATTACATCAATAATATTCTATATACCAACGCAGTAGATTTTTTGGGCAATTATGCCGGAAGGATTTATCGTGTTACAAACATTGGTAGTGAGGTATCAGGAGGTTTCGTTGACCTCGGCACTTTAAATACGATACCATTCTCACATATTTCCTGGTCGCAACATTCCACACTTGGAAACAGTACCATTTTTGCTGGTACGGGTTCAGGAAGACTTTATAAAGTTGAAAATGCCAATACCATTCCTACAACTACCGAAATTGGAAGCCCTGATTTTCCTTTGGCCAGCGTTTCGGCTGTTGCCATTGGAAGCTCCGAGGATACTTTGCTAGTAAGTTTTTCCAATTATGGTGTTTCGAGTATTTGGCTCACTTTTGACGGGGGCGAAAACTGGCTCGAGCGCGAAGGAAATCTTCCGGATATGCCGGTTCGCTGGGCCATTCTGCATCCCGAAAATTCAGAACAGGCCATGCTGGCAACCGAAACAGGCATCTGGACTACCAATATGCTTTTTGAAGCAGAGCCGCTTTGGGAGCCTGCCACCGAAGGCATGGGAAATGTAAGAATTGATATGCTGCGTATGCGCCTGAGTGATAATACGGTAATTGCTGCAACGCATGGCAGGGGATTGTTTACAACGGCTTGGGAAAAAGATGTTTATACTTTCGAAGGCGAGAATCAATCCGAAACGGCTTCCTTAAAAGTTTATCCCAATCCTGTGACTGATTTTATAGGTTTGAAAACTCACCTCGAAGGTGACTTTGATTTGCAAATCCTTGATATGCAGGGAAAAATTGTTTTGAGTGAAAAGCTGTTTTTACAAGCTGAAAATAGTTTACAGCTTGATCTAAAACATTTACCATCAGGGCAGTATGTTTTACGATTGAATAATGGCAGTCAGCAGTTTACCCAGAAAATAATTAAAGAATAGCTTCAGCATGAATTGGTTGCTTTTTTGGATGGCGGTATATCTGGCGGTGGTTTTGCTGCTGGCTTTCCGTCATCTGAAAAGCAGTAATCCCGAAACTTACCTGGTAAACAACCGCAGCACACGCTTAGTGCCTTTGGTTTTTACAATTCTGGCCACTTTTGTTGGCGGCGGAACATCTATTGGCCTGATTGCTATGGGTTATAGTTCTGGTTTTGCAGCCGTTGGAATTGGGCTGGCTTATGTGTTGGGTTTCATGCTGATGATGCGTTATGCCGGAAAAATCAGAGATTGGGGAGCACAGGAAAAAATTTATTCCTTTCCACAGTTTTTAATTAGTCGATTCAGTCAAAAATCTGAAAATCAGCAATCTTTTTCCGGATTTGATCGAAGTTTTTCAGCCTTGGTAAGCGGGGTTAACATTTTCATTTTCTTCTTTTTGCTGGCAGCGCAGTTTGTGGGGATGGCCAGTTTGCTGAAATTTGGTTTCGGCTGGGGCTATCAGTCGGCAGCAGTGCTCTCGGCTGTGATTGTGATTGGCTATACCGCTATTTCAGGATTATCCGGCGTGATTTACACCGATATGATACAATTTGTGGTGATCTTGATTTTGATTTTTTTCATCTTTCTGCCTGGAATTTTTACGGATACTGAAAACTTTAACCGCTTAAGCGAACTACCTGCCAATATGCTTAACGGAAGTTTTTACGGCTGGACCTTTTTAATTGGTTTATTGTTGTTTCTGTCGCCTTCTGTTTTGGTAAGGATGGATATCTGGCAGCGCATACTTTCGGCCAAAGATGCCAAAACAGCTCGTCGTGCCAGCTTTTGGAGCGGTATTGGCATGTTGCCATTTTACCTTATTTTTCCATTGGTTGGAATGAGCGTTCGGATTACGCTTGGCGATCAAATCAATGCCAATGATGCTACTTATCTTTTTCTTGCGCAGCATGGCACACCATTTTTTCTGGCTTTTGCCGTCACAGGTTTGCTGGCTGCGTTGATGTCGTCGGGAGATAGTTTTTTAAATATTATCGCTATTTCTGCTGTGCGCGATTTTAGTGGTTGGCGTCGTAAAAGCATGGATGATTTAATACGTGGCCAAAAGCAAATCAGGGTAATGACCTTGGTTTTTGGAATAGTTGCATTGGTAATGGCGCTCTTATTACCGGATATTGTGGATTTGATGGTGGTTGGAATTGGTACGATTGTTATTTTTGTTCCGGTGACGGTTTTGGCATTGCTACGTGCTGATACACAGCGGTTTCACAAGGCAGCTTTATGGAGTGTGTTGAGTGGTTTTGTTGTTAATACCGGATTTTTTGTCTGGGGTGTGATTGCGCCACAACAATTTGAACCTAAATCATCTTTTATTCCGGCTTTTATCGTTGCTGCTATAGTCCTGTTTTTCAGAATTACCCTGACAAAAAAAATGTAAAATGGAAAAACTTACTGTGTTCTCTGATACTTATTTCATGCAACAAGCCTTGAAAGAAGCGGAAAAGGCCGAATCGGAAGGCGAAGTTCCTGTAGGTGCTGTGGTGGTTTGCAACAATACGATCATCGCGCGGGCGCACAACCAAACAGAGCAATTGCAGGATGTTACGGCCCATGCCGAAATGCTTGCCATTACTGCTGCCGCCAACCATTTTGGAGCCAAATACCTCAGCGAATGCACACTTTACGTCACCCTCGAGCCTTGCCCGATGTGTGCTGGTGCGCTCTATCACGCGCAGTTTGCCAAAGTGGTGTGGGCAGCCAGCGATGCAAAAGGGGGATTTTTGCGTTTTGGCAACTTGCTTCATCCAAAAACAGAAGTTCAAAAAGGTTTGCTTGAAGCAGAAAGTAGTAATATGCTCAAACTTTTTTTTAAACAAAGACGTTGAAAAATGTAGCATTGATAAGTCATTCATGAGTTATTAACCATTGTTAATAACGCTTGTTAATTGATAGTGAATAAGAAAGCCCGTTATTTTATTGACAAAAGGCATCAGATTGTTTACATTTGTGTCAGCAAGTGAGCAAAAACCAGGCAATGATGAAGAAGCTTGAAGAGCACTTGCAAAAGCGTTCTTCTAAATGTTTCTACATCAATAGACAAACACACCGAAAGGAACGTTTTGTCGTTGAGGAGCATCAAAAAATGCCTGATGCGATGACAAGACAAACTGAAAAGTGAGTCAAATTTGTCAAAACGCTAAAATGGAAAGTGAGTAGGGGCGTTGCTACGGCAACAAACAGAAAACTAAATCCGAGTGCGGCAACACAGGAGGCGAAAGTCTGAATGAACAGTCCGCATGCTGAACTTGCCAGAATTCGTTGGCTACGGCTGATGAAGGCTGAACCGGAAGTCGATTCGATCAAAAGAATGGGTTTCCGGTTTTTTTATGCTTAGGTTTTAGCTGCTGATCCTATTTTGTAATGACAGAGCCCAGGATGCCATTGATGATTATTAATTTTTTTTCAATCTTCATTTTCTGCTGAATCATCGCCAGTTGCTTGTCCTGCTCATCTTCGGCCTTTATCTGAGTATTAAGCTGATCTCTGCGCGATTCCAGGATTCTCTTTTTGTACATCAACAAAGCATTGTTCAGCATAGCAGGCAACACTTCCAATTCTGTTTTTACAAAAATATTTTTTCGTTTCCAGTCGTGAAGTTCATAGGGAGTGCTTAATAAATCACTGGCCAGCAAGGCAATATCTGGCTCGGGACTCGAAATGAAAACTTGTGTTTCGGGTATTGTTCCTTCGTCGAGTGAATGTGCAAAAATGTCCAATATTTTTTGATGTGTGGTGTCCTGAAAGCGTAATTGATCGTTTTTTAAATCATTGATCATATAAGCAGCCAAAGATTCGCTGTATTGAACCGGAAAGCCTTCTTCATCCTGTGTTTCCTGTGTAATCTGCTCATCAGCATAGTGTAGTAATAATTTCACCAGCTCGCGTTCCTGATGATATCCCGGAGGCAAATCATCCTCAGGACTTTTGGCTTCTTCTTGTTGCGGTTGTTGTTCGGGAGTTGGCTCAGGAATAGCATTTCCGAGATCTTTTTTCAGCTTTTGCCGCAAGAGCTTATTCAGCTCATTCATCAGGGTGTTTTCGGCCACATCCAGCATACGGCTGCACTCTTTGATGTAAACCGTGCGATAAATAGGATCGGGAATAAGCGAGATAGTGTGCACGATTTCCTTTACCAAACCAGCTTTTTTGATGGGGTCGTTGGCGCTTTCTTTTAAGAGCAGGTCGGTTTTGAAACTGATAAAATCTTTCGATTGTTTTTGAATAAAAGTTTCAACGTCCGTAGTACGGTTTTTGCGCACAAAGGAATCGGGGTCTTCCCCTTCGGGAAGCACTACCACACGCACATTCATGCCTTCTTCCAAAATCATATCTGTCCCGCGCAGCGAAGCACTGATGCCGGCTTTATCGCCATCATACAACATGGTGATGTTTTGCGTATAGCGGCGCACCAGGCGTATTTGATCTATAGTGAGTGAGGTGCCCGAACTTGCCACAACATTTTCAATACCAGCTTGATGCATGCTGATCACATCGGTGTAGCCCTCAACCAGCAAACATTGATCCTGCCGGCTAATGGCATTTTTGGCAAAATAAATACCATAAAGCGTTTTGCTTTTGTTGTATATTTCTGACTCGGGTGAGTTGAGGTATTTTGCCTTCGATTTGTCTGACTGTAAAATACGTCCGCCAAAACCAATCACTTTTCCGGTTAGGTTATGAATCGGGAAGATTACCCGCGCCTGAAAACGATCGTAAAAACGTTCTTCGTTGCCTGTGCTAAGGCCTGTTTGCAGCAGAGCCTCAATACTATAACCATTTTTGATGGCGTGTTTGCTAAAAACATCCCTCCCATCCGGATTATAGCCCAGCTGAAACTTTTTGATGGTAGCTTCTCTGAAATCCCTTTCCTTAAAATAGCTTAATCCTATCGAGCGTCCCTCCTCCGTTTCAAAAAGTGCCTGGCTAAAATACTGCTGAGCAAAGGTGTTCACATTAAACATCCTTTCGCGTGCATTTTGCGCCACCAATTCTTCGGCAGTTGGCTCACGCTCTTCTACTTCGATATTGTATTTTTTGGCCAGATAACGCAGGGCTTCGGGATAGGAATAATGTTCGTGCTCCATAATAAAGCGCGCCGAATCCCCTGCTTTTCCGCAACCAAAACACTTAAAAATTCCTTTTGACGGCGAAACCGTAAACGAAGGTGTTTTTTCCTGATGAAACGGACATAACCCAATAAGGTTGCTGCCTCTGCGTTTGAGGCTTACAAATTCGCCTACAACCTCTTCGATGCGTGCGGCTTCAAGAATGCTGGCTACGGTATTTTTGGGTATCAAGTTAAAAAAGCTTTGTTGCGAAATTACAAAAAGATGTTGTATTTTTAGTGCCTGCAAAAAACCCTACACTATGAATAATGTAAGACGTTTGTATCGCTCGACTACCAATAAAGTGTTGGGCGGCGTTTGTTATGGAATGGCCAACTATTTCAATATGGATCCTACTATTGTCCGCCTGATTTGGGTACTTTTTACTTTGTTGGGAGGAGCCGGTATTTTGGCCTATATCATTTGCTGGATTGTCATACCTTCTGAAGCCTGACAGCTTTGTTTTTTTAGGTCAAAACAACTTTTTCAATTACTTCAGGATAGTATTTGTATTCCAGCTCATGGATGCGTCGGGCAAGGCTTTCGGGTGTTTCATCAGCTTGTAATTCAAGCTGTTGTTGAAAAATTATTGCACCGGCATCATAGTGTTCATTCACAAAATGAATGGTAATGCCGGATTGTTTTTCTCCGTTTTGGATCACAGCCTGATGAACTTTTTCTCCGTACATCCCTTTGCCGCCATAAGCAGGCAAAAGTGCGGGATGAATATTTACGATTTTGTTCGGATAAGCTTGAATAAGTACTTTTGGAATCAACCATAAAAAGCCTGCAAGGATAATCCAGTCGATTTGTTTTTTAAAAAGTTCAGCAGTAAGAG
>JAQVGO010000099.1 GCA_028696715.1 Bacteroidales bacterium | reverse complement strand
TGCCAATGTTTTTGGTATATTAGCTTCTTTTTTAACGTATTTAATCTTTTATAATTCACATAAGCTTTTAAAACATGGAAATACAAATTTATGACAGTTATCTCCCAATGGGGACTTTAGAAAAAAGAAAAATTGTTGACTTTTTGCATCAGCATCTGGATGAGTTTGGCGATTCGAAAGAGGCCATTCGAAAGGCGATTGATTATGCAGTGGGCGAAACCTCCGTAGTGGGTGGGTTTGTAATCGTGGGGAGTATTGATGAAAAAATGGCTGGAGCGGTAGTGGTCAACCGGACAGGGATGGAGGATTATATTCCGGAAAATATCCTTGTTTATATTGCTGTGGATGCTGCCTTACGTGGAAAAGGAATTGGCAAGCAACTCATGCACAAGGCGATTGAACTTTCGAAAGGCAATGTAGCATTGCATGTTGAACCCAATAATCCGGCCCGTTTTTTATACGAAAAAGTTGGTTTCACAAATAAATACCTGGAGTATCGTTTGATTAAAAGCTAATGAGAGCAACAGCTTCACATACACCTTCTGTGATTGAGTTGAGTTCTGAGGCCATCGCACATAACCTGCGTTTTATTAAAAGATTTGTTAGGAAAAATGTGCGGATATCTTCCGTTGTCAAAGGGAATGCTTATGGTCATGGTATTGAGCTGTATGTACCTGCGGCCGAGAAGTGTGGGATAGCTCATTTTTCGGTCTTTAGCTTGGATGAAGCTGCACGTGTATTGGCTGTAAAGCAAGCAGAAACCAGTGTTATGATCATGGGCTGGATTCCTGTGGAAAGATTGCAGTGGGTATTGGAAAACGAAATTGAATTTTGGGTTTTTGAAGCCGAACGACTGCTGGAGGCCTTGCAACTGGCAGATTTGTTGGGAGTTAAAGCCCGTATTCATATCGAACTCGAAACCGGAATGAACCGAACCGGTCTTGGTCCTTTTGAGTTGAATGAAATATGGACTTTGATGCACGACTACAAACATGCCTATGTGCTGGAAGGATTGTGCACGCATTTGGCAGGAGCCGAAAGCATTGCCAATCATGTGCGTATTCAACGTCAGATCAAACGTTTCAGATTGATGACAGGGCTTTTCAAAGAGCACGGTTTTCAGGCCCGCACACTTCATGCTGCCAGCTCGGCAGCAACGATTGTTTATCCCGCTTTTCAGTTTGATATGGTGCGCGTTGGCATTTTACAATACGGATACTGGCCAAGCAAAGAAACCTTTATCCATTATGTAAGCCGCCGCAAGAAGAAACATGATCCCTTGGATCGTATCATCAGCTGGAAGAGCTGTATTATGGCGGTTAAAAGGGTTCGCCAGGGTGAGTTTGTAAGCTATGGAACTACCTATCTGGCCACTGAAGATAAAACAATCGCTATCGTGCCAACCGGCTATTCGCATGGATACAGCAGATCGCTTTCCAATTCTGGTAGGATCCTGATACACGGTCAGCGGGTTTCGGTGATTGGCATGATCAATATGAATATGCTTATTGCTGATGTTACATTTCTGAATGATGTTGTGGTGGGCGACGAAGTAGTGCTGATTGGTCAGCAAGACGATCAAGTCATCAGTGTAGCCTCGTTTAGCGAGTTGAGTAATCAATTGAATTATGAATTATTAACACGGCTTCCCGGAGGAATTATGCGCCGATTAACACCTTAATAAAATGGCATTTATAGAGTTAGATTATCAAAAATTGCATCATAATTTCAAGTATTTGGATGAATTTTTTTCGAAGAGAAACATCCATTGGGGTGCTGTTTCAAAATTATTGTGCGGAAACGAAATGTATATCCGCGAATTGATCGAAATGGGTATCAGGGAGGTGCACGACAGCCGTATCAGTAATCTGAAGGTGATAAAAAAAATCAATCCGGAGGTGCAAACGGTTTATATCAAACCCCCTGCCCGCCGTGTTGTAAAGAGCCTGGTACGCTATGCGGATGTGAGTTTTAATACAGAGTACGAAACCATTCGACTCATTTCGGAGGAGGCCGTGAGGCAAAACAAAAAGCATAAAATCATCATCATGATCGAGATGGGCGACCTTCGCGAAGGTGTGTTGGGTGATAATCTGGTCGATTTCTATTCTTCCATTTTTGAATTGCCTAACATTGAAATTGTGGGGTTGGGAACAAACCTGAATTGCCTGAACGGAGTGATGCCCAGCCATGATAAGCTTATTCAGCTTAGTTTGTATAAGCAGTTGATTGATGCCACTTTCAAAGTGAAAATACCTTTTGTTAGCGGAGGGAGCTCAGTTACAATTCCGCTTTTGCTGAAGCGGATGCTTCCGAAAGGGATAAATCATTTCAGGGTGGGAGAGACGTTGTATTTCGGCAATAACCTGGTGACCAACAAAACCATCAGGGGAATGAAATCCAATGTGTTTACACTTTATGCCGAAATAGTTGAGCTGATGGAAAAACCCATCGTTCCGATTGGCGAGCTGGGCACCAATGTGGCTGGTGAAAAATTTGAAGTAAACGAGGCTGATTATGGCAAATCATCTTGCCGGGCCTTGCTCGATATTGGTTTGCTTGATGTGGATCCACACCACCTGAAACCGATTAAAAATGGAGTTGAAATAACCGGAGCCAGTTCTGATATGCTGGCAGTTGACCTCGGAAAAAACAAGGGTGGTTACAAAGTTGGTGATTTGCTGGCTTTCAATCTGGACTATATGGGGGTGCTTAAGATTCTAAATTCCAACTATATAGATAAACGAATCACCAATAAACCAATCCAAAACTAAGAGCGGCCTTCTTCCTTTAGAAGATTTGTGTAATGTTTTAAGCTTCTGAGAATAAGTGCTATCAATAGTGCTATTCCGAAGATATAAACAGAATTGCGTTGGTAGGTGATTGTGCCAGTGCTAAAATAGTAACGCAATAAATCAATAAACATAAAGCCAAAAACAGTGGCTAACATGCCTGAGTATTCGCGACGTAAAACGCTTTTCAGGCTAAAAGGAATCTGGTTTTTTTTGTAGTTCTTGAACGAGGGGATAAAAGCCGGTGTAGTAAGTGACCAATCCAAATACGACTTTCCGAATTTCTTTTCCAGAAAGCGTTCTTCGGCAAACATAATTCGCTCATAATAAAGCCAGAATGCCAGTGAGATGAGCACAACAAAACTAAAATTAAAGCTAAACAACACGATTCCTATCCACATAAAATAATTTCCAAGGTAAAGCGGATGCCGCATCGTACTATATATCCCGGTTGTATTCAAACTTTCGGCCACCTGACCTTCTTTGGTGTTTCGCCCGGAAGTGCCTTTTGGTGTGGTGCCAATGCTGATGGCGCGAATCACAAAGCCCAACACACTTAAAAAGGCTGCAATCCAGCTGATGAGGTGCTGCTTGGTTGTTGTAAGCCAACTAATCTCGGTGAAATAAACAACAGGAACGGCTGTCAAAAACAATACAACTGGTAGTTCGCCACGATGTTTGAAAAGCCAGTTACCACTTTTTTCGAAGGAATGGATAAGCGCCATAGCAGTAGAATTTTGCAGCGGCAAAGTTAGTTTTTTTAAGTGTTTATTCGGAATAATTTCTAAAACATTGAATATCAACACAAAAGACTTTTATGTTTGTTAGGGCAATTATAGCTGCATGCTTTATATTTGCACCAAGTAAACATCATTGATTATGTTGGGGATTAATATTTTAGCCGGAGGTAAATCGATCAATCCAATTGTTGCCAAATTATTACTGATACTTTTGTTTTTCTCTTCTTTGGTTGCCAGTGCCGATGAGAATCAATTGGATGCAGATCGATTAGCAACACTAAGGAAAAACAGGTTAAAAGATCCGGCCAGTGTTAAAAAGGAGTTGCTTGATTTTTTGCCCTATGCAGGTGAGTTAAAATACCCCGAAAGGCTGATTTACTTTAATACTTTAGCCCTGCTTTACACCGAAATTTCAGTGACCGATTCAGCTCTGGCTTACAATAGGATTTGCCTTTCCGAAATTACAGAAAATGATGATCTTTCGCAGCATTTTGAAATTTACAACACGCATGGCCGAATTTTTGACATCCTGAATTTGCCTGATTCTGCCATGTATTATTTTGAATTGATGGGCAAAATTGCTTTTCAGCTCCAGGATACAACTCAGTTGGCTACATACTATAATAACAAAGCGATGGTGGAGGACGAGCTTGGAAATCGTTTGGCAGCCTATGAAAGTTACATGAAAGCCCTTGTGCTTTTTGAGTATCTTGGTGATCAGGAAAGTGTAGCGGTGGCTTATAACAACCTGGCAGACATCAATCAAACATTGGGAGAATATGAAAAATCTCTTGAATACCTGATTCAGGCGATCGAGATAAACAAAAGCCTTAATAACCGGATCAATCTTGGGATGAATTACAATAATATCGGCATTTCCTATAAGGAACTTGGCAGGCATGATGAAGCACTCGCTGCCTACGAACAATCCCTTGAACTGGCACGACAAACCGGAAGTGTTCATGACGAAGCCAGAGCCGAATATAACCTGGCTAATATCTACGATAAGCTGGAAAATTTCGACCTGGCCAAGAAGAGTCATTTGCGATCGTTGAAGATATGTTCCGATAACGACATCAAATTTGGTGTGATGCTGAATTACATTGGACTTTCGGAGGTTTATGAGAAGACAGAAAACTGGGAGCAATGCGAATACTTTGCTGAACAGGCGATTCAGTTGGGACTCGATTTTAAGCATTATCCATCCATTAGAAATGCCTATCGTATTTTATCCAACATAAACGAAAAGAAGGATAACTATGGTAAAGCACTCGAATTGTATAAAAAGTATCATCAGGCTGAGGACACAGTTAAAGCTCAAAATCAAAAGGATTTGATTCTCGAACTTCAGACTAAATATGATTCAGAACGTCAGATACTTGAAAATCAAGCCTTAAAGCTTAGAAATGAAAAACAGGAACACACCATCCGCGATCAGCGACTGATTACATTGATTATTGGTTCGGCCCTTGTTTTTGTGTTGATTCTAGTGTTTTTCCTTGCACGTACACAGCGGCGGTTGCGTAAGGTAAACGATCAGATTAATAAGTTGAATCAAGAGATACATGAGCAGAATAAACTGCTTGAAGAAACAGTTGCAACCAAGGACAAATTATTTTCAATCATTGGCCACGATCTTCGCTCACCCTTCAATAGTATGCTGGGATTTCTCAATCTGATGGTCGAGGATTTTGATTCATTTGAAAAAGATGAGCAAAAAACGGTGTTGAATGAGTTTTACAAGAAAAGTATCGACCTTTATAATCTGGTAGAAAATCTGTTGCAATGGGCGTTACAGCAAAAAGGAGAAATTAGCTATCAACCCGATGATAACGATCTTCTGCAGATATTGGAAGATGAAATCAGCTTTCTGAATTCAAGAGCCGAGATCAAAGGAATAGGCATACAAAATAATGTTCCGCAAAATGTTGTTGCCTTCTGTGATCGCAACATGATGCACACCGTTTTCAGGAATATAATTAATAATGCTATCAAGTTTACGCCAGACAATGGTACGATCACGATTTCGGCGGAAGTAACTGAAAAAGAGGTTTCTATATTGTTTTGTGATAGTGGTATCGGCATGGCTTCAACAACGATTGATCAAATACTTCAGGGTAGTACATTTGGTTCAACAGCCGGGACGAATAAGGAAACCGGTGTTGGACTGGGATTGAAAATTGTAAAGGAATTCATCCAGATAAACAATGGAGGTTTATCCATTAAAAGCGAACCTGGCAAAGGGAGCTGTTTTATCGTACGATTAAATTCGACAAAGGAAATTTAGAGGCAATGTAACTTTTTATACCTGCCTGGCGTCTAACTACGAAAACGATTAAAAGTGAATCGTTAGGTCTTATTTATCCATTTTCAAATCCAAGAATATGAAAAGAAATGCATTGTTAAATTCCTTGATGATCTGGCTTGGTATAATGCTTATAGCCAGTTTGTTATCTCAAACTTATGCAGCTGTTATGCCAGCATCAGTCGTTAAAGAAACACGTATTGTGGGCAATTTTACAAAGCTTGATGTAAGCGGAGCTTTTGAAGTTTTTCTTGTACAGGGAAATGCCCGCGAACTTATAATTGAAGCTGATGAAGATATTATTGATCGCGTGATTACAAAAGTAAGTGGCAGCGAACTCGAAATTTATATGCGAAGTCCGTTACGTTCGTATAAAAAAATGAAGATTTATTTAACTTTTGAGGAAATTGATGAGATTGAGTTGAGCGGTGCGGTAAAGCTTAGGGGAGGCAACCTGATGCAATTCAACAAGCTCGATCTCGAATTGTCAGGTGCCTGTGATGTTGCCTTTGAAATGGAAGCCCAACATATTGATCTTGACCTGAGTGGTGCCAGCAAATTAAGTCTTACCGGTATTGTTGAAGGCATTAAGGCAGACTGTTCTGGTGCTTCCGAGCTTTTTCTGTCTGAGCTAAAGGCAACCCACATTGATTTTGAGAGCAGCGGGGCGTCAACGGCCAAATTTTGGGTTACAGAGAGCCTGAATGTTGATGGAAGCGGTGCCTCTGATGTTCGCTATAAAGGTGAGCCTAAAACATTGAATGTGAATGCATCTGGAGCAACTACCGTGAAGAAATTATAGGAGCTTCAGTGCATTAAATAAACCGGTGAAGCATGACATGTTTTACCGGTTTGTTTTATATATTTCGGCTTCGGAGAGATAAATTTTGATGCTTCCAACAGTGATCTTAGCCTCCATCATTATTGGTAATCTTGCCTCGTCCTTGCTGACCCAAACCAGAAGTTCTTCTCCAGCCCGAAACATGCTTCCTCGATCGAGAACAGCAGAAAACAAGATACAATCCCACTTTTTGCCATCACGGTTTTTTATACGTTCTTCCCCTTTAATTACGATGGGAAGTTCAAAAGTTTTGCCATCGAGAAGCAAACTCAGCCTGATCGTATCGCCTTGTGAATAGTTAGAAAAAGGAAGCGAGCGAGCCACATAGGTGGCTGTTAATACATCATAAGTACATTGTGGAAGACTTATTTCACGGGTGTTATAGGGTTTTCTGGTTTCTTCCAGTTCAGCAAAAACGCTTTGTTCGTCCGGATGGAAATGATATTGATTATTGATTCGAAAACCTCCTTCGAGTGTATGCCTGCGCGAATACAAAGGTTGAAGATTTTTGTACTGACTATAGGCCTCAAAGGTGTCGCGCACCTTAAAAAGCCAGTCCCAACGCCTATAGGAATGTCCGGTGCTGAAAAAATGAAAAGCTGTATCCGCATTAAAATTTGTGAGTGAGGCATCAAAACTCACCTCACCGGCATTTATCCAGATTATTCCCCAGTTGTAGGAAACGGTGTAGGTGAGTTTTTCGCCAGCCACAAAATGTTTGGCCTCAGGCATACATGCTGTTTGTGCAGATGTTATCAGATTAATAAACAAGAAGATAACTAATACAAAACTTGATTTCATTATGGGCTTTTAATGCACCAAAAGTAAGTAAAAACGGAGATTTTTGAAGTAGTTTGTACTACTTGGATACTAAACAGATGGAAACTGTTAGCTTCAGACTGGCGTCAGTATTCTTGTGTGAATCTTACTTTGAACAACTAAAAACAATCAAACCAAAAGCTTCTTATGGCTTACTTTTGGTTTGATTGCTAAATCATTCTAAAATGGTGAACATTCAATTGGTGAGAAGTTACGCGATTTCACATTTTTAATGATTTCGCTTTGCTTGAAGAATTTCAAACTGTCAAATTCAAGTATCAGACTGATTTCGTGCGAAGGGCCGGCAAAATTATTATTGGTGCTGATGGCCATATCATGCGAATAAAGCAGTTTCATCCTCGAGTTCTCAGTAAATCCAATGTTGATCCCGGCCAAAAAGATCAGGTCAGCAAATTCGGAATATTCCAGCACATCATTCCGAAACCAGATACCGAGATAGAGGTGCGACATATAAATATTCATTCCCAGATTGAAATTGGTCATTTCGGCTTGTTGCTGAAATATGACACCCGGGTTAAGCTTAAAACTCTTTTTGCGGTTGTAATAGCCTTCATATTCGTCAATATCAATGATCAGATCGAAATGGCCAACATATTTTCGGGCAAGAGGTGCTTCCAGATTAAAAAAGCTTTGATTGGGTTCCATCAGATGATGCACAGCAGCACCCAAGGTGCCAACCACATTGTTGCCTTCGAACTGGAAGATACTTCCAAAAGAGAAATCAGGGTAAACCACATAGTTGTCGGCAGGTTTGCTAATAGTTGAAGGGCCAATATAACCCCATCGCGGATCAAGCTGATCTGCAAAAATCAGATTTCCATCAAAGTTTACCTCTTTACGAACAAAGCCAGCCATGGCACCAACCTGAATGATAGCACTTTGCGATAAAGGGATACGCACAGCGGGTAAGATACCGGTGGTAGTTGTTTTGATATACCCCAGGCCTTCGCTGGTTTGGTTAAACAAAACACCAATGCCACCTGCACCAGGGATGTTTCGGTCGGCAATATCCATACTAAAATTTGTCAGGTAGTTTTCGCCCGGGAGATTCATCCACAATTTACGCGCGTGCAGTCGTACCTTTAGCCCGAGAGAAAGGCCTGTATAGGCCGGATTGTAATATGTTGGGCTACTAAAAAATTGCGAAAAGTGCGGGTCCTGAGCTTTTAAGTTAATGCTTAAAAATATTGTCAGAACGATCAGACTTAATTTATACTTGTGCGCTTTCATGAGTTTCATTATTAGTGATCCGTTGATCATGTTTTCAATTGCTTTCATAGTGTTCCTCCTTTCTGTTAACGGATCAGATTAATGATTCCATAAGGTTTAATATTGCCATCGCCATTGTCAGAGCCTTCCCAAATTGTCCCGTCCTTGAAGGTAGCAGAAGCTTTCCAGATGTAAGTACCTGTTGGTAAATCCTGATTGTTATAAGTGCCGTCCCATGCATCTGCAGGGCGTCCATCTTCGAGCCGTGAGCTGGACCAGATCAATTGTCCCCAGCTGGTGAAAATCTCAAGGGTATAGGTCTCCAGATTTTCGCCCTTGCCTTTAAACTCACTGAATTCCTGTTCGCTGTGGCCTGGCACAAAGCTATTGGGGAAATAGAGCCCTGTGAAAATGATTTCATAGGCATTGATAGCTGTATCCGGACACAGATGGCTGTTGTAGGCTACCAGCATCACTTCATAGAGTCCGTCTTCCTCAAACTGATAAATCGGGTTTTCTTCGGTTGAAGTTTGTCCGGTCATGAAGTCCCAGAAGAATGTGCTGGCCGAAGGATCACTGGTATTCTGGAAAAATACCTGTCCTTGTTTTCCTTCGTAGCGATCTTCAAAAGTGAAGCTGGCCTGCGGAATAGGATGTACTGGCAGGCTATGTTGCACCGTATCGCGGCATCCATTTTCATCTTCAACAACAAGGCTTGTAAAATAAGTGCCGGATTGCATGTAAATGTGTTCCGTCAGCTGATCTGTTGCAGTTGAGTCAGTCCACGGATTACCATCGTCGTTGTTACTGTTTGGATCACCAAAATGCCAGAACCAGCTGTCAATCGGAGCGCCTCCTTCATCACTCAAATCGTTGAAATAGGTGATATAGGTAACACAGCTGTCAACGGCAATGAAATCGGCTGTTGGAGGTTGCCA
>JAQVGO010000098.1 GCA_028696715.1 Bacteroidales bacterium | reverse complement strand
TTGGCACTCCATTTCAATTCGTAACCATACAAGTTTCCATTCCGTTCCTCAACCAAATCCACCTCTTTTTGATCGTAAGTGCGCCAGAAATAATTATTGCTGAAAACCTTTTGGTAATGAAGTGATTTTATGCGTTCCATAAACATTAGATTTTCCCAAAGCATACCGATATCATTTCGGCTTGTTAGCAAGTTAAAGTTATTGATTACTGCATTCCGAATTCCGTTATCGTAAAAATAGTAACGATTCGATTTGGTGACTTCTTTCCTCAAATTCTTCGAAAACCCTCCAAGTTTCTTAATGATAAAAGCATTCTCGAGTAAGTCTAGATATCGACTTACAGTCTGTTTAGCAATTCCAAGGGCATTTGATAATTCATTCAAAGAAACTTCGTTACCGATCTGAAAACTTAATAAGCGCAGCAGATCAAGCAATTTATCAGAATTTCGAATGCTGTCAAGTTCAAGAATGTCTTTAAACAGGTAGGCACTTTTTAATTCTTGCAAATAAGAGATTTTATCCTGGTGATTTAGCAGCTGGAGGGTTTCAGGATACAGTCCAAACAACAGAAACTCTTCGATCTGTTGATATACATCCATTCTTCCCCATTGTTCAGCGAGTTCAATAAGTGAAATAGGGTATAATAAATTTGTAACTGATCTGCCAGTCAAGGGTTCACTAACTTCAGGAGACAAACGAAAACTGGACGAGCCAGTTGCAATGATAATAGTTTCAGGGAGGTTATCAACAAGGATTTTTAAACCCCATCCAACATCCGGAATTCGCTGCGCCTCATCGATGAAGATGACTTCATAATCTGTTAATAGGCCTAAAATCAATGCTTTATTCTGAGATCCAAATACTTCGCGTAAGCTTGAATCATCTCCAGTTCCTGAAAAGACTTTTGATTTATAATTTTCAAGCATTTTCAGAATTAATGCTGTCTTCCCAGCTCTTCTGGGGCCGTATAGCAGATTAACTTTCCCTTTTTGTAGAAAATGTTCTTCCTTTTCATAAAATCGGTCAAACCATTTCATCTTGATGAATTTTGAACAATTTAACAAATTTGTATAAATTTGGCAAGTTAACTTTACAAATTCATTGAAATTTGGCAAGTTTAGGGTCAAAATTTAGAATTGTCCTTGAATAATGCTAGCCGAACAACCCACGCACCAAACCGCCATCGTGACTAAAACTTTGCCCGGTTACGAAACCTGATAAGGGTGAAAGTAACCAACAAGCCAAAACAGCCATTTCTTCAGCTTTTCCCATTCTCTTGACCGGAATACTCGCTTCAAATTGTTCTCTTGCCATTGTTTCAGTGATTCCTTCCAGGGTTGCCTTTTTCACAAAGAGACGTTGCATGGCAGCTGTATCATGATATCCGGGAGATAAAATATTAAATGTGAGACCTTTGGCAGCCATCTCTTGCGAAAGCGTTTTCACAAAACCGGTTACAGCTGCGCGAAGTGAATTGCTCAAAACAAGGTTTTCAACCGGCTGTTTAACTGATACGCTTTCAATGAAAACCATTTTGCCATAACACTGTTTTTGAAAAACCGGTACAAGTTTTTGCGTAAAATCAATTTTCCAGCGCACCAGGCTTCGATAGGCTGCGTCCCAATCGCTCAAAGAAGTTTCCATCACTTTTTTAGCAGGTGGACCTCCGGCATTCACAACAACACCATCAATAAAACGGTTTTTACAAAATTCAAGTATTTGTTGTGCGGCATCTTCTTCAAAAACATCAATTGCCAAAGTATTTAGTCTTTCACCTTGCTGCAATCGGAACTCGTCCAGCACATCTTTGCTTCTGGCAATAGCCAACACATTGGCACCTTCGGCAAGAAGCTGAGTTGCGATGGCCCTTCCAAATCCACTGCCGGCACCTGTTACAATGAAAAAACGGTCTTTCAGTTGAAAATCCATAACATATATTTTAGCGGCTAATATACAAATCTGAGTGAATATTCAATTGATTTTTCGCGACAGCAGTGTATTTCCGTATTTTTGTGCCTTAATTGATAGACTATGGCAAATTCTGAACGCTCTGTTATTCTCAAAGGATCGATAGCCATTGCAATATCGGCGGTGCTTTGGGGCATCGACGGAGTTGTACTAACTCCTCGCCTTTACAATCTGGATGTTGGCTATGTGGTTTTCATTCTTCATGCCTTTCCCTTTTTTTTGATGAATTTGCTATTGTTCAGACATTATCGTTTTCTACCGAAAATGCCGGGAAGTGATGTGCTGATATTTTTCTTAATAAGCTTGTTTGGCGGGGCAATTGGCACGCTTGCAATTGTTAAAGCCTTGTTTTTACTCAATTTTAATCATTTATCGGTTGTAGTTCTCCTCCAAAAGCTGCAACCTGTTTTTGCTATCTTCCTGGCGCGAACGATTTTGGGAGAGAAGTTGAAGCAACGTTTCTTACTCTGGGCTTCGCTGGCAATTGTGGCAGGGTACTTCCTCACTTTTGGATGGGGTTTGCCGGATATGAATACGGATATAAACACGATTTACGCCGCCCTGTTGGCCCTGCTAGCGGCCTTTTCGTTCGGTAGCTCTACGGTTCTATCCAAAAAGATTTTGGGTAATTACAGCTTTATCACTTCCACTTTTTACCGTTATGGTTTTACCACAATGATCATGCTGGCTTATATGATCCTTTGGGGTGATTTTGGTCAGTTTGCAATCACTACGCGAGATAATTGGATATTTATCATAGTCATTGGTCTTACAACAGGTTCAGGTGCGATATTTCTGTATTATTACGGATTAAGAAAAGTGAAAGCTATTTTAGCTACCATCAGCGAGCTGATGTTTCCGCTTTCTGCTGTAATTTTTGACTACCTCATTAATGACAGTTTGCTTACACCAGTTCAATGGCTGGCTGCTATTGCCATGTTGCTTGCAATTTTTAGATTGAATTCAGAGCCTGAAAGGATTGCTTAGGATCAATTAAATTGTAGATTTCGATCCAATTATTTCGTATCTTAGCCTAAAGCTTTAACAAAGGAGGACATCATGTCAGAAGATTTGAAATTGGTATATACCGGCTCAATAATTGAAGCAGGTTATCTGGCTGAGTTATTGGAAGAGAATAACTTAACCAGCATCCTAAGGGATTCGTTAAATGAAAGTGTTATTGCAGGCTGGGCTTCTGGTTCGCCCGAAGATTCTGCACGTCTGTACGTGGAAACAGCTTTTGCAGAGCAGGCAAAAAAAATTATTGATGATTACCTTAAATCCCGTTAAGGGAGTTTTATAATGGACACTTGCCTGCATAAGTATTTTGTGTACAACGAAGAATTGCGCAGCAGCTGCGATTTCAATGCAGAGAGCACCAACCAAACAGGTTTAGTGTATGAAGTAGTGCGTGTGCTCAAGGGTGTGCCACTATTTCTGGATGATCACATCCAACGACTGAAAAATTCAGCTGAAGCTGCCTCCATTACTTTGCCCGTTAGTGAAAAATTTTTAGTACAAAGTTTCAAGACTTTGATTTTGAATAATCAAGTCAGCGAAGGCAATATCAAATGCGTTGTTGGAAACAGAAGCGCCAACAGATTGTATTATGCAGCCTGGTTTCTTTCACATGTTTATCCTGCTGCTGAGTTGTACAAAAAAGGTGTTGTGGTTGGGTTGCTCAACGAGGAACGTAACAATCCGGAAGCCAAAGTATGGCGCGCTGATTTTCAGCAGAGGATACAACAGCAAAAGCTTGATCAGCAGGTTTTTGAATTGCTTTTAACACCAAATGGACGGCTTACGGAAGGCACTAAATCAAATGTTTTCCTAATTAAAAGGCAAGGTGTTTATACCGCTCCATCCTCTCAGGTGCTGGGAGGCATCACCCGAACAAAGGTGCTGGAGATTGCAAAAAATATCGGAATTGAAATTATTGAGCAAAATCTTGCTGTTGCTGACCTAATGGAAGCAGAGGCAGTGTTTTTGACCGGAACATCGCCAAAGATTCTGCCTGTTGCATCTATTGCCGGATTTTCTAAAAAATTCGTTGTGAATCATCCTGTTTTACAACAATTTATTGCAAATTATGACGCCATGATTGCAGCTTATATCAAATCGCATCAATAATTTATTTCAGGCAGATTCATTACCTTTGACACATATACTCATTATATGAAGTCGAATGCATTGATTTTATTGTTTGTTTTTATCCTTTCAGGTTTGTTTGCGCAGGATTTTCAGGCAGATCAGGTATGTCTCAGCCAGGCTGAATTCAGGCTTGCAGAGCTTATCAACAATTTTAGAAAGGAAAACAGAAAACCAGTTCTTCCTTTGTCCTCCGCATTAAGTTTTGTTGCCCAAACGCACCTAAAAGATTTGCAGGAAAATCATCCGGACACAAGCATTTGTCTTACGGCCAGTTGGTCTGATAAAGGTAGCTGGACGGCCTGTTGCTACAATAAATATATTGTTAATCAGGAATGTATGTGGAGCAAACCCAAAGAACTTACCTCCTACCCTTTTAGGGGATACGAGCTGAGTTATTTTCAGGAGGAAATCATTACGGTTGATAGTGTATTTAAGCTGTGGTTAAAAAGTGAAGAAACCATAGATATGTTGCTCACAACAGGTTCGCAAAGTGCCAAACGATGGGAAACTATGGGATTAGGGGTTAGTGAGAACTACATCAGCGTATGGTTTGGCCAACGTGCTGATGCTGCCGGCAAACCTAAGGACTGTGTTGAGATCAGAGAAGCAAAAATCGCGCAGGCGAAACAAAAAAATGCTGCTGAACGCTATTACCTGATTTATGGAAGTTTTTCGCAGGAAGCGGATGCTAAGGAAGCGATAAAGCGATATCAAAATAATGGCTTCAAGAATGCCATGATTCTTAAAACTGATCAACGTATTCGTATTGCATTGGATGTGTTTGATAATCTTAAGGATGCTACAGAAGCCAAAGAAAAGCTTGGCAGCACCTATAAAGATGCCTGGATATTAAAAGAATGATCGGCATTTAACTTTCTGAATATCCTAATGTTATTGGTCTCATTTCATTTTTTATGCAAACAAAACAAGTTGTAGTTTTTTGGTTCCGGCGCGATCTTCGTCTGGAAGATAATCACGGACTTTACGAGGCCTTAAAAAGTAGCCTCCCTGTATTACCCTTATTTATTTTTGATACGGAAATACTGGATAAATTGCCCTCGAAAAAGGATGCCCGCGTTGAATTTATATACAGGCACCTCGAAAAAATTCACAAAGTACTCAATCAGCAAGGATCCGGGCTTTATGTTACCAAGGGCAAACCGGTGGAAATTTTTCGCGAGCTGCTTTCCAAACATAAGATTAATACCGTTTATGCCAATAAAGATTATGAGCCTTATGCCTTGCAGCGAGATGAGGATGTAAAAGAACTGCTACAAGACAATCATGCTGATTTAAAGCTATTTAAAGATCAGGTGATTTTTGAGGAAAGTGAAGTGGTAAAAGACGATGGCAAACCCTATACTGTTTATACCCCTTTTTCGCGCAAGTGGAAAGCTAAATTGCTGGAAGAGCCTTTATCCAATTTTTCATCCGAAAAGTATTTGGACAAATTTATAAAACAGAAAGGCACTTTCCTTAGTTTGCAACAAATTGGTTTTGAGCCAACAGGAATAAAATTACCTGAGCCGCTTTTGGAAGATGAAAGACTTGAAAAATATCAGGAAACCCGTAATATTCCAGCCCTCGACAGCACTACAAAAACCGGCGTTCATCTCCGGTTCGGAACGATCAGCGTGAGAAAACTTGTTCATTTGGCAAGGCAAAAAAGCGAAACCTACCTGAACGAATTGATCTGGCGGGAGTTTTTTATGCAGATTTTGTTTCATTTCCCGCAAGTTGAAACGCAGAATTTTAATGCAAAATATGATCGTGTCCAATGGCGCAATAACGAGCAAGACTTTAAAAATTGGTGCGAAGGAAAAACAGGTTATCCCATGGTGGATGCCGGTATGCGCGAACTGAATGCAACTGGTTTTATGCACAACAGGGTTCGTATGCTTGTTGCGTCATTCTTGACCAAACATCTGCTTATCGACTGGCGCTGGGGCGAAGCCTATTTTGCGGAAAAATTGCTCGATTACGAATTGGCTTCCAACAATGGTAACTGGCAATGGGCAGCCGGAACGGGTTGCGATGCTGCACCGTATTTCAGGGTTTTTAATCCGATGGAACAGCACAAAAAATTTGATCCTCATAGTGAATACTTGAAAAAGTGGGTGCCTGAATGGCAGGATTTTAACTATGCTCAACCGATCGTTGATCATAAATTTGCTCGCGAAAGAGCAATCAATTCCTACAAAGAAGCTTTGAATTATAGAACCTGAATTCCTTAAAATTTCGTTTTTTTGCGTTTTTGATCCAAATCACTTGCAATTTTATGACTGACAAATATACCCTTACAGTAGTATTGACTTCTGAAGCCGAGAAAAAATGGTTGGAATTTCCTTCCAGGCTTTACAAAAATGATCCGAATTATGTGCGTCCCATCAACCAGGATGTAACGAAACTGTTTGATAAAAAGCAGAACAAGCTTTTACGGAAAGGTGACGCCATGCGATTATTGTTGTTTGAGAAAAATCAGGTCGTTGGGCGCATTGCGGCTTTCATCGATCCTAACACTGCCAAGAACAACGATCAGCCAACGGGTGGTTGTGGTTTTTTTGATTGCATCGATGATCAGGCTGCAGCGAATATTTTGTTTGATGCTGCCAAAAAATGGCTCAAGGAACGTGGCATGGAAGCTATGGATGGCCCAATCAATTTTGGTGATCGGGATAATTTCTGGGGTTGTCTGGCTGACGGATTTACAGAGCCACTCTATAATATGCCCTACAATTTTCCATATTATAACAAGCTTTTTGAAAACTACGGATTTCAAAATTATTTTAACCAATACACTTACCGCAGACTGATTAACAATGATGGCTTAAGTCCTGTTGTTAAAGAAAAAGCGGAGCGTCTGCTTCGTAATCCCGACTATGAATTCAGGATGATCAGCAGGAAAAATATCGACAAGTTTGCGGAAGATTTTATGATCATATACAACAAGGCGTGGGGAAGTATTCCCGGAGTAAAAAAAATTACGCACGTCCATGCGATGGCTTTGCTCAATCACCTAAAACCAATTTTGGATACGCGTTTGGTGTATTATGGTTATTACAAAAATGAGCCTATTGCCTTTTTTATCATGATGCAGGATTTGAATCAGATCATCCGAAAATTTAATGGTAAACTAAACTGGTTCAATAAGTTGAGGCTAATGGTAGATTTAAAACTTTTTAAAAGAGCCGACAGAATCATTGGAAGAATCTTCGGAATCGTACCAGAGCATCAGGGCAAAGGCGTTGATGGTGGCCTGGTAATCGCCTTTCAAAAAGTGGCGCTACAAAAGAATTTTCCCTACAAAGAGTTACAAATGAACTGGATAGGAGATTTCAATCAACCGATGATGAAAGTAGTCGAAAGCATTGGCGGTGAAATCTACAAAACCCACATCACCTACCGCTATCTTTTTGACCGGAACAAACCCTTTAAAAGAGCAACGAAAGGATAGGCAGCTTATTCTATATTGGTGAAAACTGCCTGCACATCATCATCGTCTTCCACTTTGTCCAGAAACTTTTCAATATCGGCCATCTGATCTTCAGTAAAATTCACTGGCGAATTGGGGAAACGTTGCAACTTTGAAGTAATTATTTCAATCTTTTTTTCCTCGAGTGCATCGTGCAAACTGCCAAAATTGGTATAATCTGCATAGGCAAAGGCTGTATCTTCATGCACATCAATTTCCTCAAGACCGGCATCAATCAGTTCCAGCTCAAGCTCTTCAATGTCAAGTTCCTGAGTTACCTTAAACTCAAAAACAGCTTTGCGCGAAAACATAAAATCCAATGAACCCGAAGGCACAAACGAGCCACCAGCTTTGTTGAAATAAGATTTAACATTGGCAACAGTGCGCGTGGTATTATCAGTGGCACATTCCACAACAACCAAAACGCCATGCGGACCTTTGCCTTCATAAACCACTTCCACCATGGTCTCAGCATCCTTACCTGCCGCGCGTTTGATAGCCGAATCAATATTGTCCTTGGGCATATTTTCTGCCTTGGCATTTTGAATGGCTTGCCGCAGTTTTGGGTTCAAATCGGGGTCGGGACCTCCTTCCTTGGCTGCAATCGTGATTAATTTCCCGAGTTTGGGAAATACTTTCGACATCTTGTCCCAACGCTTTTCCTTTGCTGCTCTGCGGTATTCAAACGCTCTGCCCATATTATTCTGTTTTTTGAAATTTTAGAATGCAAAAATACGAACTTGCTGAGAAACTTAAAACTCAGATGAAATTTAAATTGAACCCAAAATATGCAGAATTTTCCGACATTTGTCCTTGTTAGATTGTTCTAAAACTCAAATCATTTCCCATGCCCGAAATTATTATTGCTTCGCTTAGTTTATTGTTGCTACTTGTCATTCTGATGATGCTTCTTCGCCATAAAAATAAGGATTTTGACCTGAATCCATTACTTTCCAGACTGGATTTTATCGAAAAAAACAACCAACGTTTTGAGCAGGAGATAAACAATGAATTCAGGGAAAACAGGGCTGAATTGGCTGCCAATCTGAAAAATTTTCAGGAACAATTTCTCGAAACCCTGCGTGAGATCAACCGCTCCCAGCAGGAACAGATGAAAAATATCAGCGAAACGAGCCGGCAATCTATTTTCAACCTCAATCAAACGTTGGAGGAAAAGCTTTCGTTGCTGACCAATAAAAATGAAGAAAGCAGCCGTATGGGTCGTCAGGAATTGGCCCAGAATTTAAAAGTGCTGAATGAAGAGATTCAACGAAAACTATCGGATTTGGGTAAAGCCCAAAAAGAACAAAACGATGCAGAAGTAGCACAACTGGAAAAATCCTTGCGGCAGTTTCAGGAAGCTTTTTCACAAAACGTAAAGGCATTCAATGATTTGCAACGCGAAAAGTTTGGCGACCTGGAAAAGAAACAAGCCGAGTTGATCACTTCAACTGAATTGAAACTAGAAAAAATGCGCGAGACAGTTGACGAAAAACTTCAGAAAACACTGGAGACACGCCTTGGACAATCGTTCGAACTGGTGAGCAAACAACTCGAAAGCGTTCAGAAAGGTTTGGGCGAGATGCAGACCCTGGCCAATGATGTTGGCGGACTCAAACGCGTGCTTTCCAATGTAAAAACCCGTGGCGTTCTGGGCGAAATACAATTGGGAAATATTCTGGAACAAATTCTGGCGCCCGAACAGTACGAAACAAACGTGAAAACCAAGCGTTCGAGCGGAGATCATGTTGAATTCGCCATAAAGCTGCCCGGCCGAGATGAAGATGGCGGAAGCGTTTACCTGCCCATCGATGCTAAATTCCCGCAGGAAGCCTATCATTTATTGCAAACTGCCTACGATGAAGGTAATATGGCCAAAGTGGATGAAGCCGTCAAGATTCTTGTGCGTTCCATTAAAACATTTGCCAAGGATATTCGTGACAAATACCTCGATCCACCCTACACCACCGATTTTGGAATCATGTTTCTCCCTATCGAAGGCTTGTATGCCGAAGTGATCAGACATACTGATCTGGTGGAGCAATTGCAGCGTGAGTTTAAGATTATCGTTACCGGACCTACAACGCTGGCAGCTATTCTTAACAGTCTGCAAATGGGCTTTAAAACACTTGCTATTCAAAAGCGCAGTAGTGAGGTGTGGCGCATTTTAGGTGAAGTAAAAACCGAATTTGGGAAGTTTGGTGATGTGCTTAAAAAAGCCCAACAAAAAATTACAGAGGCCAATACCGAAATTGATCGTTTGGTAACCACCCGCACCAATGTTTTAACCCGAAAACTGC
>JAQVGO010000013.1 GCA_028696715.1 Bacteroidales bacterium | reverse complement strand
GTTAAAGGCAAAATTCAAATTTCGGTGGCTGATTTACCCGAAGGAATTTATTTCTATAATCTTGTGTTGAACCAAGAATCAGCCTTTGCTAAAAAGCTGATCGTTAGAAGATAAACACAGAAAGTATCATTTTATTTTTGTGATTGAAAGCCGGATTGTTTCCGGCTTTTGTCTTTTTCGAAAACGTTTGAAATTTTTAATTCTCAAAATGGATGGTTTAATATATGGTGATGATTCGGCAGTGAAAGCGATTAACACAGGCTGGTAAAAGGCTATACTTTTGAGTAATAAAAATGAAAAGTTGTTATTTTTTATATTTGGCTTATTTTTGCATGATTGGGCAGCTGTCATTCGAGGCAGTTTTGCCGAAGACAAAAAAGTGATGTAGAAATCTAATCAGGATTACTGAACCAAAAATTACCAGTATGGGGATTAAACAGAAGACTTCTGAGTTGCAACGCCGTATGCGCGATGCCCTGATGGGTGGGGGGGATAAAGCCATTGAAAAGCAAAAAGCGATTGGGAAACTTACAGCCCGTGAGCGTATCATCGCCCTGCTCGACCCAAAATCATTTCATGAGTATGACCTGTTTGTGGAACATGCCGCAAAAGATTTCGACATGGACAAAAAATACCTGCCCGGCGATGGGGTGATCACCGGAACGGGTACATTAAGCGGGCATCCGGTTTGTATTTACGCCCAGGATTTCACTGTTGCAGGTGGTTCGCTTGGGTGGATGCACGCCAAAAAAATCACCAAAATAATGGATCACGCCATGAAGCTGAAGGTGCCATTGATTGGCATCAACGATTCAGGCGGCGCACGTATTCAGGAAGGAGTGAATTCATTGGCCGGTTATGGTGAGATTTTTTACCGTAATACCCAGGCTTCGGGTGTAATCCCTCAAATATCTGTAATTCTGGGGCCTTGTGCTGGCGGTGCGGTTTATTCACCGGCTCTTACCGATTTTGTTTTTGTGGTGGAGAATATCTCTAAAATGTTTATCACTGGTCCTGAAGTGATAAAAACGGTCCTAGGCGAAGAAATTTCGATGGAAGAATTGGGTGGTGCACGTGTTCATTCCGAAATAACCGGTAATGCACATTTTTATGCCCGAAGCGAGGAAGAATGTTTCAGCCAGATTAAGCAGCTCGTAAGCTTTATACCCTGGAATAACATGAAAAAAGCAGAGCGCTTCCCTAAAAAAGCACCCAAAACCAGAAACTATAAAATTGATACGATCCTGCCAACAGACCCTCGTTTGCCTTATGATGTGAGAGATGTGATAAAATCATTGGCCGACGATTCGGAGTTTTTGGAAGTGCAGGAGTTGTTTGCCGCAAATATTGTAATCGGATTTAGTCGTGTAAATGGTGATACGGTTGGATTTGTCGCCAATCAGCCTAATGTACTTGCCGGTGTGCTGGATGTAGATTCTTCTGACAAAGCTGCCCGATTTATCCGCTATTGCGATTCTTTTAATATTCCGCTTGTAACGCTTGTTGATCTTCCAGGCTATCTGCCCGGCATTGATCAGGAACATGCAGGCGTTATTCGTCATGGTGCCAAGGTGTTGTATGCCTATTCAGAAGCTACAGTTCCCAAGATTACTGTGATCATGCGCAAAGCATACGGTGGCGGGTATATTGCCATGTGTTCGCATCACTTGCGTGCTGATTTTGTGTTCGCATGGCCTACTGCCGAAATTGCCGTTATGGGTCCCGAAGGGGCAGCCAATATTATTTTCCGAAAGGAAATTCAATCGGCCGAAGATCCTGATAAAATGCGTAAGCTTAAAGTAGAGGAATACAAGAATAAATTTGCAAATCCTTATGTAGCTGCGGCTTACGGATATATTGATGCTGTGATTGAACCGGCTGAAACACGCAGGATGTTGATCCATTCATTGGATATTTCCAAAGATAAAATCGTGGAAGTACCCATGAAAAAACATGGTATTCCACCATTTTAACAGTGCTTTATCTCGCGTTAAAAGAAGTATTAAGAGACTGAGTTTTCGACTAAACTAAAGCGTATGAAAAAAGCAGAAGTTGTTGCTGACAAAAAGACCTATCAATCGCTGATTATTGATCATGTTGTTTACCAAACAACCCTAACGAATAAGTACAATAGCAGGAAACCTTATGCAGAGTTGGTTCCGGGAGTGATGACTGCCTTTATCCCCGGAACGATAACCGAAGTTTATGTAAAAGAAGGGCAAAAGGTTGATGAAGGTGATCCCCTGGTTGTGCTGGAAGCCATGAAAATGCTCAACGAAATCAGAGCACCATTTGCAGGTGAAGTGAAATCGGTAAACGTTAAAAAAGGCGAACGCGTTGTTAAGAATTATGTTCTGGTTGAAGTGTCAGTTTGATTGAAAATTGTATTCCCTGAAGCAATAATTGATAAAATTTCTTCTTTCCCGCTTCCGTTAAGTGACGAACTGAGTATGCTTTTTGGTAACTCTTCCCAGTTTTCTGATAAGGCTTTCTCAAAGGTTTTAACATTGCTCATTGTCTTGCGATTACTTTGCTTATCCGTTTTTGTGTAAACGATAACAAAGGGTATTCCGGCTTCTCCCAACTCATTGATAAAATCCAGGTCAATTGCCTGAGGCTCAATGCGACTATCCACGAGCACAAACAAATAAATCAGGTTGGTCCGTTGCCAGAGGTATTGCCGTAGCATTTGCGACCATTTTTCTCTTGCCTCCTTTGACCTTTTAGCAAAACCATAGCCAGGCAGATCAACCAGATACCAGCTTTCATCAATTAAAAAATGATTGATGGTGATTGTTTTACCAGGTTTTGAAGAAATCTTTGCCAGCTTTTTTTTTCCTGTAAGCATATTTATCAACGATGATTTACCCACATTTGAACGGCCAATAAAGGCATATTCAGGGTAAATGGCATCGGGAAGCTTTTCAATTTTTGTGTTGCTTTGAAGGAAACGGGCCTGTTGAATAATCATTTAAGATGTCGGGGTTTTTCATTGCGATCATAATGCAGATGCCGGTCTTTTTTCACATCAAAAATATCACCTATTGTTAAAATTATGCCTGTTTCTTCAACGGCACCAAATGATTCGTTCAAGGCTGTCCCAAAGCATTTCATGGTGGAAGATAGATTCATATAGGCATTTACGAGTGGCGGGATATTTTCTTTTCGTTCGCGCACAATTTTCATGAGTTTTTTATAATCTTCCTTATATGATTTGCCCGTGAAATGTGCTTTAAGTTTCTCAATAGGATGATGATAACTCAATGGAATTCTGGGATATACAAGCTTTTCTTCATCCGGAAAATAATGATTAAGAAAATACAGAATCAGATCTCTGGCCATTTTATCATAATGCGGATACATGGTTACCTTGCCAAAAAAGTAACGCGTTTCGGGAAAGAGATGAATCAACGAACCAAGGCCATCCCATAGGTTATCAAGCGCATACATTCCTTTACGCATGTTTTTGGTGGGTTGATATTCGGGCTGAACAAACGAACGCCCCAGCTCGATGGTGTATGGAAGATAATCTTCGATAAATTTTTTGGAGTAACCAAAAAGCTTGGCTGTCGGGGTTTGTACATTACCTTCACTATCTATTAACAAGTGCTTACATTCGATAAACCGATAACCTCCAATTATTTCCTGACTATCAGGATTCCAGACGATTAACTGTTTAAAACCATTCTCACCCAGGTCAAAAATGTCAATGTCAGTTTCTTTTCCTGTGCCTCCCCCTGATGCCCTGAAAGTAAGTTCTCTTAGCCGACCTATTTCCTGCATCAAATGTGGTGAATCGTGATCAGAAACAATATATATTTCATTGTTTCCATTGTTAGTCCTTCGAAAAAAGCGCTCAACAGTGAGCTCTGACAGAATTAAATCTTTATTTACCGGATTTATTAACGGTTTCATGGTGTTAAATTTCAAGTTAATAGAGCGTATATATGGTTTCAGGATTAAAAGTTTCGTTTGGGTTTGTGCTCAAAAGATAACTAAAATTACGCAATTGTGTTGCCCATTCCTGATCTGATTTACTTTTGTCAAAAACTTTATAATCAATGGGTTTTCCAAAAGTTATGATGATATTTTTGTTGTATTGTTTAAAAAATTCATCGGCAAGATACAACATTTCAATGTTTGCTTTTATCCCAAGGAATTTGCGAAAATTCGACAAGTTGTAAAAAAAGTTCGAATTCCTCCCGGCAATATGCACCGGCACGATATTTCGTTTGTACTTTTTTGCTTTGCTCAGGAAAGTCTTTTTCCATTCCAAATCATAAATTTTACCTCCTTTTTTTCTGGAAACCAGGCCGAAAGGAAAGTAGCATATCACATCATTACCCGCAAAAGTTTCATTTAGTATGCGTATATTTTCGGCATTGCTTCCATGCTTGTTAATGGGAATAAACAAGGGTTGAAGATTTTCGACATAAAGCAATATATCATTCACCGGAAACCTGATATCAGGCCTCACTTTGCCAACGGCCTGCATCAGAGCGATGCCATCTAATCCACCTAACGGATGATTGGAAGCAACTATAATCCGATCGCTTACAGGGATATTTTCAAGGCCATTGATTATAACTGTAGGATTAAATTCAACAATGGCAGCATCCACAAAATCAAGGCCATACAGATGTTTGGAACGCTTAATAAAAGCATTGACCTGATCCTGATGAATTATCCTCTTCAGATACGAAAACACAAAACCCGGAATGGCTTTAAAAAGTTTTGGGTTCTTTTGTCTGAATACAGCTTCTATATCAATCAGCCGGTCAGCCTGTGCTTTAGTAATTTGCGGGTCCTCTTTCATCCGGGATGTTAATTGAACTAGCAAAAATACTGAAAATGTATCGTTAATTGTCAATTTTAAACTACTTTGAATAATCAGAAATGTAACTTGAGTTGTGTTCTGGATTTGAATAAAATATCGCCTTCTGAGAGTGCTGGTTTTCAGTAGATTTAGTTTTTTGTTGTTAATAAATCTACTTCATTATCAACTGTTAAGCCGAATTGCAATTATTCATAAATTGTAAAGCGCACATTATCAGCAATTAAGCATTGATCTGATAAAATATTTCCAATTTTTTGAAACATTTGATAACTTTTGTGGTATAAAATGGGAGTTAGTGGGAAAAAATGCACTAATTTTATCGCACAAAATGTCAATTTTTTGAATTATCCAATCGGGCAATATCATTGTAAGCTGGATGCGAAAGGCAGACTGATGCTTCCGGCAGATTGCAAGGTGCAGTTGGGCGAGCTTGCGGAAGAGGGCTTTGTGCTCCGTCCTGGCTTGTTCGATCAATGCCTTGAACTCTATACGATGAGCGATTGGACTAAGACGCAGGAGAAGCTTCGGGCTTTGAATCAGTTTGTGCGATCTAATGTTGAGCTTGTACGGAAATACAATGCCGGTGCCAAAATGGTAAAACTGGATGGAACCGGCCGCATACAGATCCCTAAAAATCTGGTAGAAGCAGGCAAGCTGCAAAAGGAAGTGATTTTGACTTCCCTGACCAGTAACATGGAGCTTTGGGACAAGGCTGCTTACGAAGCACGAATCAACAGCCTTGATCAGGACGCATTCGAAAAGTTGGCAACAGAAAAACTAGGTAGCGTCGACCAAACGAGTTTATAAACATGTATCACAAACCGGTATTACTTCACGAGTCCGTTGAAGGATTACAGGTGCAACCTGATGGGTTGTACGCTGATGTTACCTTTGGCGGTGGCGGGCATTCACGTGCCATCCTGGAGTTGCTGGGTACTAATGGTAAACTGTTTGGTTTCGATCAGGATGAGGATGCCAAAGCAAATGTGATCAATGACCCACGATTTGTTTTTATACCTCAGAACTTTCAATTTCTGAAGAATTTTGTTCGCCTCTATGGTGCCAGGCAGCTCGATGGTGTGCTGGCTGATCTGGGTGTTTCGTCTCATCAGTTCGATGTGCCCGACAAAGGTTTTTCTACCCGCTTTGATGGCCGCCTGGACATGCGTATGGATCAGCAACAGGAAATCACAGCCGAAACAATAGTAAATACGTTTGATCAGCAGGAACTTACTGATATTTTTAGAAAATATGGGGAGCTTCAGCAAGCCTGGCAAATGGCCGGAGCCATCGTAGTTGCCCGGCAAAATGCCCCCATACGGACAACCACAGAGCTTAAGCAGATTGTTGCGCCCTTTTTAGCCCGTAACCGCGAAAATAAAGTATTGGCTCAGCTTTTTCAGGCCTTGCGGATTGAAGTGAATCAGGAAATGCAGGTCTTGGAAAAATTTCTTGATCAATGTGCTGATGTAATCAAACCCGGAGGCCGCCTGGTAGTGATCAGCTACCATTCGCTGGAAGACCGGCTGGTGAAAAATTTTATGCGTGCCGGAAATGCGAGCGGTGTGGTCGAGAAAGATTTTTATGGCCGTAAGCTGTCACCCTGGGAGGTGATAAGCCGAAAACCAATTGTCCCAACAGCAGATGAAGTAAAAGAAAACAGTCGTGCCAGAAGTGCAAAACTCAGAATAGCCCAACGCAAAGCAGATGACTAACAAAGTAAATACATTGGCCGAAAAGCAGGAAATCCACAAAGAAAAACCTGTGTCCGTAAAGAAGAAAAGCTGGTCGGGAAGGTTTTTTATGGATTTGCTGGGTGGTGATTTCCTTGCTTACAATTGGGTGCGCAGGCAAGTCAATTATGTTTTCTTTTTAGCTGCAATAGCACTGATTTACATTGGCAACAGCTATTATGCCGAGGATATGAGCCGTAAGATCGATGATTTAAATCGGGAGCTCAAAGAGTTGCATTACGAATATATTTCTGCCAAATCGGAACTAATGCAGCAAACAAAACAGTCAACCATTGCTACCAGGCTGAACAAAAGTGGATTAAAGGAATCTGTTGAACCAGTTCGCAAAATCATCATCAGAGGGGAGGATCGCAAATGATGGATGAGAAGAAAGATATTTTGTGGCGGGTTTACCTGATGTATGTCTTCATGCTTCTCTTTGGCCTTGCCATCGTTGTACGAATTGCCTGGATACAGATCAAGTTTGGCGATGAATTGCGCGAAAAAGCACAGCAACAAGAAATTAAGGTGTTTGATGTTGAAGCCTTGCGTGGAAATGTGCTGGCAGATGATGGATCGCTTTTAGCTACTTCTGTACCCGTTTTTGAAGTACGAATGGATGTAGCCTCACCTTTGATTGATCAGCCACTTTTTGATTCTAAAGTGGATTCGCTGGCACTGATGTTATCCCGTTTGTTTCAGGACAAATCACGTCAAAGCTATCTCAATCAGTTAGTGAGAGCGCGTAAGCGGGGCAATCGGTATTTCCAACTCAAGAATCGTGCAACCTATTCGCAGGTAAAAGAGATGCGCACCTTCCCGATTTTGAGAAAAGGCAAGTATAAGGGTGGGCTTATCCTTATACCGCACGACAAACGTGAAAAACCTTTTCGTGAGCTGGCCAGCCGAACCATTGGCTATCAAAACGAAAAGGAAGAATTATTTGTTGGTATTGAAGGGGCTTATCATCCTGTGCTTAAAGGGATTGACGGCAAACAGGTGAAAAGGCGTATAAACAACGGCGACTGGAAACCACTGTTTGACGGCAATGAGGTGGAGCCTCAAAATGGAAAAGATGTTGTTACAACGATTGATATCAACATACAGGATGTGGCAGAAGATGCATTGCGTCGAAATCTGCTGGAGAACAATGCCGAAGAAGGTTGTGCTATTTTGATGGAGGTGTCAACCGGAAAAATTAAAGCCATTGCAAACCTGAGCATCAATCCCAAAACCGGAGCTTACGAAGAAACCTACAACTATGCACTGGCCGAAAGTGTGGAGCCCGGCTCCACCTTTAAGCTGGCTTCGATGATGGCTTTGCTCGAAGACAAAAAAGTGCGTTTGTCAGATACCATGGATGTAGGTAGGGCAGGCTATATTGTGTACTATTCCCGCACCATGCGCGATGTTTATCCCATCCGGAACGGAAGGTTTACTGTTCGTGAAGCATTTGAAAAATCATCTAATGTGGCTATTAGCAAACTGGTTTGGGATGCCTACAAAGAGAAGCCTGAGCAGTTTGTTGAACGTTTGTATGAGATGTCGCTCAACCAGCCTCTTGGTCTCGAAATCCCGGGTGAGGGTAAGCCTTATATCAAACATCCAAAGGATAAAAAATACTGGTATGGCACTACTTTGCCTTGGATGTCAATTGGTTATGAATTGAGCCTTACGCCTATTCAGATTCTTACATTTTACAATGCCGTGGCTAATAATGGCAAAATGGTGAAGCCCATGTTTGTGGAGGAGATACGACAGGGTGGACGAGCAATCGAGCATTTCGAAACACAAGTAATTAATAAATCTATTGCCTCGCAGGCTACCATCGATTCAGTGAAAAGCCTGATGGAAGGAGTGGTTAAACGCGGAACAGCAAGATATTTGAATAAAAGTCCTTTTCAAATCGCCGGAAAAACCGGAACAGCTCAGATTGCAAGCGGCAGTAAAGGATATAATAAAACCAATTATACAGCTTCATTTGTAGGCTATTTTCCGGCCTCAAAGCCGCGCTACAGCTGTATTGTAGTGGTAAGCAATCCTTCCTCAGGAAAGATTTATGGTGGTGCGGTGGCTGCACCTGTTTTTAAGGAAATTGCAGATAAGGTTTATGCCACACGTCTTGATATTCACGAAGAAAGCGAACAAATTGATAAGTCGAATGCCGTGTTGGCATTTCAGGAAAAGTTGATCAACAAAGCAGATGCAACCAACTTATCAGAGATGCTTAGTCTGAAAGTATCGGATCAGGCGGCTATGCAGGATTGGGTGAGTGCCAGAGCTGATACGGCTTTGCTGCGGCTCGAGCCCGCCGAAATACATCCGGATGCCATACCGGATGTCCGGGGAATGAATGTGCGTGATGCTGTTTTTATGCTCGAAAATATGGGTTTGAAAGTATTGGTGAATGGAAGGGGACAGGTAGCCTGGCAATCCATAAGACCCGGGACACCCCCAACAAAAAATCGGGAAGTTGAACTTAAACTGGTGAATTTGTGATGACAAAAATATTGTCAGACATATTATATAAATGCCCGGTACGGGAAATTATCGGTGAGGTAAGCAGACCGATAAAAAACCTGCATTTTGATTCGCGCCTGTGCGAAGCCGGTGATGTATTTGTTGCGATTAAGGGCAACAAATCTGACGGACATGATTTTATTGAGCAGGTTATAAAAAAAGGTGTTGCTGCTGTTGTCTGCGAGAAACTGCCTCAAAGGACTGATGAAAAAGTTGTTTACGTAAAGGTTGAGAATGCAGCTTACACTTTGGCTCTCGCTGCCGGAAATTATTACGACAACCCCTCGCAAAAGCTTCAACTCGTTGGAGTTACAGGCACTAATGGTAAAACAACCATTGCCAGTTTGCTCTATACGCTTTTTACCGATCTGGGTTTTGCCTGTGGCTTATTTTCAACGATAGAAAACAAAATCAACGGTAGCGTTTTGCCGGCTAGTCATACAACACCTGATCCGCTGCAGATCAATGCGTTGATGAGTAGAATGGTTGCCGAAGGCTGCCAGTATGCATTCATGGAGGTGAGCTCCCATGCCGTGGTACAATTTCGGGTTGCCGGATTGAAATTCACAGGTGGCATATTTACCAATCTAACGCACGATCACCTGGATTATCACGGAGATTTTCAGTCCTATCGGGATGCCAAAAAAGCTTTCTTCGACTGGTTGCCAAAAACTGCTTTTGCACTGATCAATACGGATGATAAGAACGGGCAGTTTATGATTCAAAACACCAAAGCGGCAAGCTATTCCTATTCGCTATCAAAAGCAGCCGATTACAGGGCAAAGATATTGGAGAACAGTTTTGAAGGATTGCTTTTACTGCTTGATGGCGAAGAGGTTTCGACACATTTGGTTGGCAAATTCAATGCATATAATCTCTTGGCAATTTATGCCACTAGCCGCTTGCTGGGCATCGAAAAGGCGGAGGCTCTTCAAAGCCTGAGCAAATTGCATTCGGCAACTGGCCGTTTCGATTTGATTTATCATCCTGCTGGTATTATGGGAATAGTGGACTATGCACACACACCTGATGCACTGGATAATGTATTGAAGACCATCAATGATATCAGAACAAACAACGAACAACTCATTACGGTTGTGGGAGCTGGTGGCGACCGCGACAAAACCAAACGTCCGGAAATGGCGCGTCTGGCGGCAGCTGGCAGCACCAAACTGATCCTTACCTCTGATAATCCCCGGACGGAAAATCCGGAGACAATAATTCAGGATATGCGCAAAGGAGTGGCAGCCGAACATTTCAACAGGGTATTGGCGGTGAGCAACAGAAGAGAGGCCATCCGAACGGCAGTGGCATTGGCTTCGAAAGGAGATATCATTTTGGTAGCCGGAAAAGGCCACGAAACTTATCAGGAAATCAATGGTATTCGGCAGCCATTCGATGATAGAAAAGAATTACAAGAGGCACTAAACGAAAGATTGAAATAGCTATGCTTTATTATTTGTTCGAATATTTGGATCAGGCATTTAACTTCCCCGGGGCGGGGGTGTTTCAGTATATTTCCTTTAGGGCGGCAGCAGCAGTTATTACTTCGCTCGTCATCTCATTGCTTTTCGGCAAGCGCTGGATCAAATACCTCAATCGCAAACAGGTGGGCGAAATAGTGCGTGATCTGGGGCTTGAAGGCCAAATTGAAAAGCAGGGAACACCTACCATGGGGGGCTTGATTATTCTGGCTTCCATAGTGGTACCAACGCTATTATTTACTGATCTGGCCAATACTTACATTCTGCTGATGCTGTTTACTACTGTTTGGCTTGGAGGGCTGGGTTTTGCTGACGATTACATCAAGGTGTTCAAAAAAGATAAGAAGGGTCTTCCACCGAAGGTGAAAATCATCGGACAGGTGATATTGGGACTGGTGGTTAGCCTGATCATGTATTTTGATAATTCGGTTGTGATGCGCGAAAAAATTGCACCGGCTGATCAGATGGTTGTTGAAATGCCCGTGAAAGGTGCTGCCAGCAAATTTTCACCTGTCGAAATCCAGACAACAAAAACAACCATTCCTTTTATCAAAAACAATGAATTTGACTATGCCGTGCTGTTGAAATGGCTGGGGCCTGATTACCGGCAATGGGCTTTTCTGGTTTTTATCCCCATCGTGATATTGATTATCACAGCGGTTTCCAATGGTGCTAATCTCACAGATGGCATGGATGGGCTGGCAGTGGGCACCTCGGCTATTATTGGCGTAACGCTGGGTATTCTGGCCTGGGTTTCGGGTAATATCATCTTTGCTGATTACTTGAATATAATGTATTTGCCAGATACTGGTGAACTTACAATTTTTATCAGTGCGTTTGTTGGTGCCAATATTGGGTTTCTTTGGTACAATGCCTTTCCGGCTCAGGTTTTTATGGGCGATACCGGCAGCTTGGCTTTAGGCGGTATTATTGCTGTTTTTGCCATTCTGATTCGTAAAGAGCTGCTGATCCCGATTTTGTGCGGCATCTTTCTGGCCGAAAGTCTTTCGGTAATGATGCAGGTAAGTTATTTCAAGTACACCCGCCGAAAATCTGGTGTAGGTCAGCGAATCTTTAAAATGGCTCCTTTGCACCATCACTTTCAAAAGCTTGGTTATCCGGAACCCAAAATTGTAATGCGTTTTTTGATTGTTGGAATCATGTTGGCGGTATTAACGATTATAACATTAAAAATCAGATAGATAAATGAAATTTTCAGAACAAAAATATCAGAAAATTGTGGTGCTGGGAGCTGGCGAAAGCGGCCTTGGCGCAGCAATGCTTGCCCGCAAAATGGGTAGGGAGGTATTTGTTTCTGACGGCAGTAAAATTGCTGAAACTTACCAGCAACAGCTTACGGCACATCAATTTGAATATGAGGAAGGTAAACATACATTTGAACCAATCCTCCAGGCCGATTTGATTGTTAAAAGTCCGGGCATTCCTGATCAGGCTCCTGTAGTTTTGGCAGCCAGATCAAAAGAAATTCCGGTGATTTCGGAGATAGAATTTGCATCGTGGTTTAGCCAGGCATTTATTATTGGGATAACCGGAACCAATGGCAAAACAACAACCACAGCACTCACAGCCCATATCATGCAACAGGCCGGCCTTGATGTGTGTGCGGCCGGCAATATCGGGAAGAGCTTTGCAGCTGCACTGGCGGAGGCCGATCACGAGTATTTTGTGTTGGAACTAAGCAGTTTTCAATTGGATGGCATCGTTGATTTCAGGCCTGATATTGCTGTGTTGCTCAATATCACGCCTGATCACCTCGATCGCTATGGAAACCGTTTTGAAGCCTATGCAGAATCGAAATGGCGTATCACAAAAAATCTCACCGAACAGGATGCTTTTATTTATAATACTGATGATGATATTATAAATAAACTATTGATAAACAATAATATAAAGACAAGGAAATTTCCGATCAGTCTTCAAAAACGCATAACAAAGGAAGGCGCATTTTTGGCGAATAATAAGATTAACATCACGATAAATAAACAAAATTTTCATATGACACTCGAACAATTAGCACTTCAGGGTAAGCACAACGCTTACAATTCAATGGCAGCAGGAGTGGCCGCCAAATTGCTGGATATCAGAAAAGAATCTTTAAAACAAAGCCTTTCTGATTTTCAGAATATTGCTCACCGGATTGAGTTTGTTGCCAATGTACATGGCGTTGCCTATTACAACGATTCAAAGGCAACAAGTGTGAATGCTACCTGGTATGCCCTTGAAACCTTGGACAGACCGGTAGTTTGGATTGCCGGTGGGCAGGACAAAGGCAACGATTACAGCAGCTTGGTTCCTTTGGTCAAGCAAAAGGTGAAGGCTTTGATTTGTCTGGGAGCCGACAACAACAAGCTTAAACAGTTTTTTGGCGAGTTGATCGAACCCATCATCGAAACCCGTTCTGTTGAACAGGCTGTGATGGCCGCATCAATGATTGCTTCAAAAGGAGATGTTGTGCTGTTGTCGCCAGCCTGCGCCAGTTTTGATTTATTCAGAAATTTTGAGGAAAGGGGTGATATGTTTAAGGATGCTGTTAAGGCTTTATAATTCAACAAGATGGTAAACAAAATATTGAGCGATATAAAAGGTGATAAGGTGATTTGGTCGGTAGTGATACTGCTGTCACTTTTTTCGCTGCTGGCCGTTTACAGTTCCACAGGTACGCTTGCCTACAAATATCAGGATGGCAATACGGAATATTATATGCTCAAGCATTTTGTGATCTTGTTTCTGGGTTTTGTTTTTATGTATCTGATGCACAAGATCAGGTATGTTTATTTTTCGCCGGTGTTTCAGGTGGCCCTGTGGATTGCAATTCCATTGCTGTTGCTCACCTTGATTTTTGGGCTCAACCTCAATGAAGCCAAACGTGTTTTGCCACTTCCTTTTAACCTCACCTTTCAAACCAGCGACCTGGCCAAACTCACACTTATCATGTATCTGGCTCGCATGCTTACCAAAAAGCAGGATCACATTAAAGGTTTTAAATCAGCTTTTGTTCCGCTGATGATTCCTGTTTTATTGGTGGTGTTCCTCGTATTGCCGGCAAACTTCAGCACAGCGGCTTTGATTTTTACTACGAGTTTGGTCTTGTTGTTTATCGGTCGGGTTAATCTGAAATATATTTTCTCGTTGATCGGTATCGGACTGGTAGCACTTACAATATTTATTCTGATACTATTACAATTGCCCGAAGACAGGCAAGGCAGGCTCTGGACATGGCAAAGCCGCATTGAAAGTTTTACAAAAGACACCGGTGACAAATATCAGATTGAGCAAGCACAGATTGCCATTGCCAATGGTAAATTTTTTGGAAAATTGCCAGGCAACAGCACACAAAGAAATTTTTTACCACATCCCTATTCAGATTTTATTTTTGCAATCATCATCGAAGAATATGGCTTGCTAGGAGGTGGTTTTATGGTATTGCTTTATTTGATTCTGCTTTTCAGGGCAGTGGTGATTGTGACGAAAATCCCTCAAACTTTTGGGGCCTTCCTTTCCATAGGAGTAGCTTTTAGTTTGGTGTTTCAGGCGATGGTAAATATGGGTGTGGCTGTTGGTTTGCTGCCTGTTACCGGGCAGCCATTGCCATTGGTGAGCATGGGCGGAACATCCATTTGGTTTACCAGTCTGTCGATAGGCATTATGTTGAGTGTAAGTAAAGAAATAGCAAGAAAAGAACAAGAAAAAGAGGAGTTAGTACAAGATGAAGAAGCAGTTGCAGCGGTTTATAATTAGCGGAGGAGGAACCGGTGGCCATATTTTTCCGGCCATTGCCATTGCCGATGCTTTGCGCAGGCGAATGCCTGATGCCGAACTGCTTTTTGTGGGTGCCCGCGGCCGGATGGAGATGCAGCGTGTGCCTCAGGCTGGCTACGCAATCAAGGGGCTTTGGATCAGTGGATTTCAGCGGAAACTGAGCTTTAAAAATCTACTTTTTCCAATCAAACTGATTCATAGCCTGATTCAGGCACGAAGCATACTGAAACGCTTTAAGCCCGATTTAGTGATTGGTGTGGGTGGCTACGCCAGCGGGCCAACATTACGGGCTGCGGTACAATTGAAAATTCCAACTTTGATTCAGGAACAAAATTCCTTCCCGGGCATCACCAACCGTTTGCTGGCTTCAAAAGTCGATAGCATATGTACGGCTTACGATCAGATGGATCAATGGTTCCCGAAGGAAAAGACTGTGCTAACTGGTAATCCTCTCCGAAAACATGCCGTTCAAATTACAGGTAAAAGGGAAGAGGCTTTAAAGTTTTTTGGCATGAAGTCGTCGCAGCCTGTCGCTTTGATTGTTGGTGGAAGTCAGGGTGCTTTGGCGATCAACAAGGCCCTCAAAGCAAACCTGGATTTTTTGGTGCAGTCAGAAATTCAGATGATCTGGCAGACAGGAAGTTTTTTTGAAGCTGAGGCCAATCAAATAGTTGAAGCGACAGGATGGGAAAGCTGTTTTGTCGCAGCTTTTATTGAGCGGATGGATTTGGCTTATGCAGCGGCAGATTTTGTTGTTTCGAGAGCCGGTGCCATGGCGATTTCGGAGTTGGCAGTAGTCAAAAAGCCAGTGATATTTGTGCCTTTGCCTACTGCTGCCGAAGATCACCAAACCAGTAATGCAAAGCGACTGAGCACTGCAGGAGCGGCAGAAATTGTTGTGAATAACAAAGCTGAAGGCGAGCTTGTGCCAGCCATGATTGCAATGGCTGCAAATGAATCAAAACGGAAGCAGATGGAGAAAGCCATTGCGCGATTTGCGCTGCCGGATGCAGATGAAGCTATTGTGGATGAAATTGAAAAAATCCTGGAAATAAAATGAAAATAAAAACCGGAGATCGCATATTTTTCCTTGGTATTGGAGGCATTGGCATGAGTGCCCTGGCTCGTTATGCCAAAAATCAAGGTGCCTTGGTTTCCGGATATGACCGCACGGCTTCAGAAATTACAGATGAGTTACTTGCAGAAGGCATTCCTGTTATTTTTGAAGATAAGCCTGAATTATTAGCTGATCAGCTTGATCTTGTGGTGTTTACTCCGGCTATACCAGCCGACAGTCAATTGCTGACTAAAGTTAAAAAATTAGGAATCCGTTTGCTCAAAAGATCGCAGCTTTTAGGTGCACTTTCCGAATCTGAATTTACAATAGCCATAGCCGGCACACATGGAAAAACATCTATCACTGCACTTACTGCATGGCTTCTACATCAGGCTGGCATCAAAGTAACTGCCTTTATTGGAGGTATTGCAAAGAATTTCAACAGTAATTTAGTTCTTAGCAACAGTCCAAATGTTTTAATTGTTGAAGCAGACGAGTTTGATCGATCCTTTTTGTATCTGAGAGCTGATATGGCTGTAATCTCTGCCATCGAAGCAGATCACCTGGATATTTATGGTGATGCCTCCTTATTGCAGGATGCTTTTCAGGAGTTTGCTGATCGTATTCCGGAAAATGGATTTTTAGTCATACAGGAGGATCAAAAGCTGGATTGTGCTGCTCATCTGGTGCGTTATGGTTTTTCGGAAGAATCAGTGGTTCGTGCTCAAAACGTAGAAGTAATGCCAGAAGGTCAGCAATTTGAACTTGTTTTTCCTGATGATACCAAAATCAGTGCAATGCTGCCTTTGGCCGGAAAACATAATCTGAACAATGCACTTGCTGCGGTCTCCCTTGCCTGGATCAATCTCGTAACTCCTGAAATGATCGTTGCGGGATTGGCTTCGTTTAAAGGGATTAAACGACGATTCGATGTGCGCGTGAATCAAAAATACTTTTATGTTGATGACTATGCGCATCATCCTACCGAGATAAATGCCTGTTTGCAAGCTGTGCGATCTTTGTTTCCGAAGAAGAAAATCACAGCGATATTTCAGCCGCATCTGTATAGCCGCACACGCGATTTTATGTTGGATTTTGCAAGAAGTTTGGAAGCTGTTGACGAGCTGATACTTTTGGATATTTATCCTGCTCGCGAACTACCAATTGCTGAAGTCAGCTCAGAAAAGTTACTTCATCTGATAAATTTAGCCAATAAACAACTCATAAAAAAAGAACAGCTTTTGGAATGGATAGATCAAAAGCGCCCTGAAGTGTTGGTTACGATGGGTGCCGGAGATATTGACCGTTTTGTTAAACCCCTCGAAAAAATGATTGCCCAATGGTAAAACGCATCCTCACCATATCCTTTTGGGCAATAAGCATTGCTGGTGTGTTATTGCTTGCCTGGTTGGCAAGGCAACATTACCTCAATAGTCCTGTTAATGGTTTGGAAATTAAAATTGTGCGTGAACAACAAAGCGGATTTTTGAGCAGAGAACAGCTGGCAGAAATGGTATATTCACTTACTGATTCCTTAAAGTCCAAACGCATTCGCGACATCAGAATGGCCGATCTTGAGAACGATTTGCAGCAAAACCCATGGATTGCAGATGCTGACGTAAGTGCAACGCTGAGTGGTGTATTGCAGCTGGTGGTGCGCGAGCGTTCAGCTGTTTTAAGAGCATACAATCGCAAGCATCAGTCGCTTTATGTTGATTCTGAGGGAGTGATTTTTCCTATAAATCCTAATTTTGCAGCGCGGGTGCCAATAGTAAACGGATATTTGGATTTTCCGGCATTAACCCACAATACTGCACACATCTCAGATTCGGCTTACAGGAAATCGTTTCTGTGGCCGGCTTTTCATCTTAATGAAAAACTCCGTAAGGATAAGTTTTTGAGCAGCCTGATTGATCAGATTTATATCAATAGTTTAGGTGAAATTGAATTGAGTCCTAAGCTGGGTAGTGCTTCAGTTTTGATTGGCGACCTTACTAATCTTGAAGAAAAACTCCTACATCTGAAGGCTTTTTATACCCAAAAAGGCCTCAGTTCGGACTTGGCTGATTACCGACTGGTAAATTTAAAATATGAAAATCAAATAGTTTGTACAAAAAGATAGCACCATGAAAACATCTGACATTATTGTAGGATTGGATATTGGAACCACAAAGATTGCCTGCCTGGTGGGCAGAAAAAATGAAAATGGAAAGATAGAGATTCTTGGACATGGCAAAACCGAGTCAATTGGCGTAAAACGTGGCTTGGTGTCAAATATTGAAGACACCGTTAATTCTATTCGCAAAGCTGTTGACGAGGCTGCAGCCCGCTCTGGTGTGGATATTAAATATGTTAATGTGGGTATTGCAGGCCAGCATATCAAGAGTCTGCAGCATCGTGGAAGTTTGATTCGCGAGAACAGCGAGGAGGAGATCAACAGGCTGGAAATAGAAAAGCTGACTAATGATATGTACAAACTGAGTATGTCGGCCGGAGAAGAAATAATTGATGTGATTCCGCAGGAGTATATTGTGGATGGCGAACAGGGAATCAAACATCCGGTTGGGATGCTGGGGAGTAAGCTGGAAGCTAATTTTCATGTCATCATTGGCCAAACGGCTGCCGCCAAAAACGTGTTGAAATGCGTGAAACGCGCCGGCCTCGAAATGGTTGATCTAATACTCGAGCCTATCGCATCGGCCGAGGCTGTGTTGGGTGACGATGAAAAGGAGGCTGGTGTGGTGCTGGTTGATATTGGTGGCGGAACAACAGATATTGCCATTTTTCACGACAGGATTATCCGCCATACAGCGGTGATTCCGTTTGGCGGAGATATCATTACGGAAGATATTCGCGAAGGCTGTACCATTATCAAAAAACATGCTGAGGAAGTAAAAGTAAAGTTTGGTTCTTCGCTGGCCAGCGAAAACAGGGATGACGAAGTGGTTTCCATCCCCGGGATCAGAGGACGTGCTCCTAAGGAGATTTCTTTTCGTAACCTGGCTTCTATTATTCAGGCACGTTTGGAAGAAATTTTCGAACATGTGCATTACGAAATCAAAAATTCCGGATTTGAGCGGAAGCTGATTGCAGGTATTGTCCTTACGGGCGGAGGTTCACTGATGCGTCACATCGATCAGCTGGCAGCTTTCGTTACAGGAATGGATGTTCGGATTGGCTATCCCAACGAACACCTGGCCAAAGGCACTGCCGAAGAGCTTGCCAGCCCGATGTATGCCACAGGTATAGGCCTGGTGATCGAAGGAATATCGCGGCATCTTAACGAAGAAGAAATGGAAAAGCTGAAGGCTGCTTTTGATCCTTCACAGCCCAAACCCAAACAAAAGCAATCCATAGATAAAAAGAGCAGCAACTACCTGGATAAGATTAAGAAACTGTTCGACAGGGATTTAATCGAGTAAAAACTATTAACCTCAATTTGTTGAAAACTATCACTAAACAGATTCATAAGCACCAATCAAGTAAGTAATTTTAAAATTCTAAATACCATGCCAGAAATGTTAAAATTTGAACACCCGAAAGATCAATCGAATATCATCAAAGTTATCGGCGTTGGTGGCGGTGGCAGCAATGCCGTAACACATATGTATCATCAAGGCATCAAAGGTGTTGATTTCATCCTTTGCAATACCGATTCCCAGGCTTTGGATACCAGCCCGGTGCCTGTTAAAGTTCATCTGGGCAAGCGCGAACTTGGTGCTGGTAACATTCCGGCCGTGGGTCGCGAGGCAGCCCTCGAAACAGTTGATGAAATAAAAGAGTTGCTTGAGCATCATACCAAAATGCTTTTCATCACTGCCGGAATGGGTGGCGGAACAGGGACTGGTGCAGCACCTGTGGTGGCTCAGGTAGCGCACGAACTGGATATCTTAACCGTTGGAATTGTTACGCTTCCTTTTGGTTTTGAAGGTCGTAAGCGTAGGCAGCAAGCCCTCGAAGGTCTCGAAGAAATGCGCAAACACGTTGATACACTGTTGATTATTAGTAATGATAAGCTGCGTGAGGAATATGGCAATATGAAACTCACCGAGGCCTTTAAACGTGCTGATGATGTGCTAACAACGGCCGCCAAAGGGATTGCCGAGATCATTACCGTTACCGGTTATATCAATGTTGACTTTGAAGATGTGAACACTGTGATGCGTCGCAGCGGCAAAGCTATCATGGGATCGGCCAAATCTGAAGGTGAAAATCGTGCATTAAAAGCTATTGAGGATGCCATGCGTTCACCCTTGCTCAACGATTCCAACATCGCCGGGGCGCAAAATATCCTGCTCTATATTACGTCAGGTGAAGATGAGGTGTCGCTGGATGAGGTACTTGAGATTACTGATTATATTCAACAAACCTGCGGCAATACAGCTGAAGTTATTTGGGGAAATGGGAAAGACGATTCACTTGGAAACAATATTGCCATTACCATTATTGCTACCGGATTTGATAATGACGAAGATATTCCGATTGGATTAGGTGCACGCAAGGTTTCTGTTACTGATTTGTATGGAAACAAAACAGTATCCCGGAGCGCAACAAGCCTTGATTCCAGAAAAAAATCTCCTGATGATGACGGTAAAGTTATCCGACATCATTTGCATGAAGATGAAGAAAAAGAAGCAGAAATCCAAGATGACACAAACAATTCTGAGAGTAATGCTGAAACTGTTGAACATACAATTTTTAGTTTTATTGACGAGAAACCTTCGCCTAAACCAAATGTGAAAGTGCATTCACTTGATGAAGATGATTCTTTTGAAGTAAAAAAGCATGAGGAATTGCCTTTTGAGGATGAGAAACCGATTGAAGTGAAACGAATGGATGCTTCAAATGTAAAACCTGATCCGGATAGACCAAAATCTGATAGTGAAACAGGAGTTAAAGAGCAGCCGGCTGTAAAAGTGGTTACTTCTGAAGAGGTTGAGCAGAAAATGCCAGCAGATGATCTGGACAGAAATTCCATGATCAGGCAGTCGAGGTTAAAAGCCATGAGTATGAAGTTGCATACCCCACAAGGTCTGGAAGAGTTAGAGCGTCAGCCGGCTTATTTAAGACGTGGAACAAAACTCTCTGAAGACACTTCCGAGAATCCGGATAAGGAAGTATCAAGGTATGAATTGAACAGCGATGGAAAGCAGTCGGGTTTGTCAACAGGCAATAGTTTTCTGCACGACAACGTTGATTAAATAAAAGTGTTATGAGTCTTGAAGTTTTGATTAATGAGGATTTGAAGCAGGCCATGCGCCAAAAGGACACCAAAAAGCTGGCTGCCTTACGCGCCATAAAAGCTGCTTTGTTATTGGAAAAAACAGGTAAAGATGTGAGTAGTGGTGAAATTCCGGAAGCGGTTGAGCTCAAATTGCTACAGAAACTCGTGAAACAACGCAGAGAATCTGAAGCTGTTTACAAAGAGCAAAACCGGCCTGAACTAGCCGAAGAAGAAGCTTATCAGGCAGAAATAATTGAAGCTTATTTGCCTAAACCTTTGTCGGAAGAAGACCTGGAATCAATATTGAAGGAAGCAATTGCACAAACAGCTGCCTCTTCCATCAAGGATATGGGCAAAGTGATGGGGCTGGCCACTAAAATGGTTTCCGGTAGAGCAGATAACCAAACTATTGCAAAGCGCATCAAGGAATTGCTGGGTGTTTAGCAAATTTTAACTCGTAAAAAAAACAGGCTCGTGAATTTCAGGAGCCTGTTTTTTTTTTGAGGTAGTTTTAAGCTCTTAGCCGAGCATTAATCTTTTGAAGGCAGTAACAGTGAGGTCTTTATCAACTTCACTCAGGTACTGACGAACTGATTTTTTGTTCTCGCGAACGAAATCCTGATTAAGCAGGGTGTTTTCACGATAGAACTTATTCAGTTTGCCTTTGGCAATTTTTTCAAGCATCTCTTCCGGTTTACCTTCGTTACGAGCTTGTTCCATGCCTACTTCTATTTCGCGTTGAATAACATCTTGTGGAACATCAGCTTCGTCAACCGCAACAGGGTCCATGGCAGCAACCTGCATTGCGAGTTCGCGGCCTATCTGTGCAAGTTTTTCGTTGTCTTTCTGATTCAGTCCAACCACAGTTGCCAGGCGGTTTCCGGGATGAATATAGGCGGCAGTGAAAGGGGCTTCGATTTTTTCGAAAGCTCCCAGATCTATTTTTTCACCTATTACTCCGGTTTGATCTGTGATAATGCCTTCAACAGTTCTGCCATTGAGTTCCAGTTTTTTCAAACCTTCAACGTCAGTAATTTTATTTTCGATAGCGAGATCAAGGATGCTTTCAGCATTTTTAACAAAGTCTTCGTTTTTAGCAACAAAGTCAGTCTCGCAATTGATCATCAATACGGCAGCGTAAGTGTTATCAGCATTTGTTTTTGCTAGTACTACGCCATCTTTAGCTTCGCGATCAGCTCTTTTTGCAGCTACTTTCTGGCCTTTTTTGCGGAGGATGTCAACAGCTTTTTCCATGTCGCCTTCACTTTCGACCAAAGCTTTTTTGCAATCCATCATACCAGCACCGGTAAGCTTTCTTAATTCATTAACTTGAGCAGCAGTAATATTCATGAGATTATTTTCAATTTATGAGAAATTTATTTTTTTGCTACAGCTTTGCGGGGTCTTTTGCTACGTCCGCCTTCAGTAGTTTTTTTGCCAGGCTTAGCGTTGCTGTCCTGTTCATCTTCATCATCGGTAATTTTTCTTTGATTATCGATGTTTTCCTCTTCCTCCTCATGATCGTCATGACTTTTCTCTTTTGCCATTTTTCTTTCATTCAATCCCTCTTCGATGGCTTGAGCAATTAGGCGAATGATCAGCGAAATTGATTTTGAAGCGTCATCATTTCCGGGAATTGGGAAATCGATCAGATTAGGATTAGAGTTGGTATCAACGATAGCAAAAGTAGGAATATTCAGTTTGCGCGCTTCCGCAATGGCGATGTTTTCTTTGATCACATCAACTACGAAAACAGCTGATGGCAGACGATTCAGATCGGCGATACTTCCCAGGTTCTTTTCGAGTTTTTCGCGTTCGCGTTGTATCTGAAGTCTTTCTCTTTTCGAAAGGTTTTGATAAGAATCGCTTACAGTAAGCTTATCAATGCTGGCCATTTTTCTCACGGCTTTGCGGATGGTTGCGAAGTTGGTGAGCATTCCGCCAGGCCAGCGTTCGGTAACGTAAGGCATGTTGATTTTGCTAACTTCTTCGGCAACGATATCTTTAGCCTGCTTTTTGGTAGCAACAAAAAGGATTTTTTTGCCTGAACGAGCCAGTTGGCGTGCAGCATTAGCAGCTTCTTCCAGCTTAGCCTGCGTTTTATACAGGTCGATAATGTGGATTCCATTACGCTCCATAAAGATATAAGGAGCCATATTAGGATTCCATTTTCTTTTCAGATGGCCGAAATGTACACCGGCATCCAATAATTCTTCAAATGATACTCTTGACATAAATTTTTTGTTAAATGTTTACATTCACTAAATACAATTGCTGAGTAGTTCTTGCAAGAAGTCTCAGCAATTTGGATACTAAACACAATTGCAGGCAAGCTGAAGGTTTAGCGTTTACTGAACTGGAATTTCTTACGGGCTTTGGGTTGGCCTGGTTTTTTACGTTCAACCATACGTGGGTCGCGACGCATCAAACCTTTGGCTTTCAACACCGGGCGGTATTCAGGGTCTATTTCGCATAAGGCACGGCTGATTGCCAGACGGGCTGCTTCGGCCTGTCCGTTGATTCCGCCACCATCCAGGTTGATCTTTACATCGTATTTGCCGATGTTATCGGTGAGCATAAAAGGTTGCTCTACAACGTATTGTAAAATACCTGTTGGAAAATACTCCTTGTAATCCCGCTTATTTACCGTAATGCTGCCATTGCCATTTTTAACATAAACACGGGCAACAGCAGTTTTCCTTCTGCCTAAAGCGTTGATAACTTCCATGATTAATTATTTGTATTGAATTTGAGTTCTTGAGGTTGCTGGGCTTCGTGCTTGTGCTCCGGTCCGGCATAAACATGCAGGTTGCGGAATAATTCGGCTCCGAGCTTTGTTTTCGGAAGCATACCTTTTACAGCATGTTCAACTACTGCAATTGGTTTACGCTCAAGCTGTTCTTTAACAGGACGAACGCGTTTGCCTCCCGGATAACCTGTATGACGCACGTAATACTTGGTCTCCATTTTATTGCCTGTGAGGGCAATTTTTTCGGCGTTTATTACAATTACATTATCACCACAATCGCTGTGGGGAGTAAAGCTGGGTTTATGCTTACCTCTTAAAATTTTTGCAATTTCTGAGGCCAGGCGACCCAGAATCTGGCCTTCGGCATCAACTACAAACCACTGCTTATTGGCATTCTCTTTGTTGACGCTTACAGTTTTGTAACTAAGTGTATTCATTTGACTATTAATGTTTTCGTGTGTCTTTTACGCACCTGCTTCTCCCAAAACGGGGTGCAAAAATAGAACATAATTTTTGTTTGAACAAATTTATCCACATTAATTTGTTGATAGTTTTAGCTTTAGGTTGTTGCCGTAAACTTTGGTTCAAAATTGCCTGCCTCTTAGGCTGGCCCCAAAACTTGCCTCAACGGTCGAAATTTTTTTCCTCAAGCCAGCCCATTGATGCGTGGAGTCTGTTGTCAAATTTAGGCACAAAAGGTTTGATATCTATCAGAGGAGTTTCGTCCAGTATATCGGCATGATTGAAATAAAGCCGGTGCCCTTCAATTTTGACGATTTCTACAATCGACATCCCGATAGGGTTGGGGCGGTGCGGACTTCTGATTGCAAAAATACCATACACTTTATCGTCCAGAAAAGGTTTTTGTTTTAGCTTCGGTGGCTGACTCTGGTGAAAATGATAAAGCAGAATGGCGTGTGAAAATTGTTCTAAACCTTCTAATCCGGCTATATAGGCTTCGTCAAGTTCTGCAACGGCCAGCATACTTTTTTCAGCAAAAAATGGCTGAATGGGCATGCCTTTGGTTTGGGTGTATTGCGTTCGGATGATACCGATCGGGTGCAGTTCCATTTTCATTGAAATTAAGGCTTAATCAGTTGATTACGATACATTTGTATGGTGTTGTTTAAGCCATAATACAAAGCATCTGCTATCAACGCATGACCTATTGATACCTCCAGCACATTTGGAATTCGCTGAACAAAGTAGGCAAGGTTATCCAGGTTGAGGTCGTGACCTGCATTGATGCCCAAACCAAGAGAATTGGCTACTTCGGCAGCTTTTACAAATGGCTTGATGGCTGCTGATCTATCACCGAAAAAGTCAGTTGCATAGGATTCGGTATAAAGCTCGATGCGATCGGTTCCGGTATCCACAGCATGTTTTACCATTTCTACATCGGGATCTACAAAGATGGATGTTCTGATTCCAGCCTCCTTAAAACGGGTGATCGTGGTTTTTAGAAACGCTTTATATTTGATTGTGTCCCATCCATGATCGGAAGTGAGCTGAGTAGGATCGTCAGGAACCAGCGTAACCTGATGAGGCTTGTGTTTTAAAACTAAATCAACAAATTCGGGCGTAGGATTGCCTTCAATGTTAAACTCAGTTGTAATGAGTGGCCGGAGCAATTCAACATCCTGATAGGTGATATGTCGCTGATCAGGGCGTGGATGCACTGTAATGCCCTCAGCTCCATATTGTTCGCAATCAATGGCGGCTTGTTGTACATCGGGTATGTTTCCACCTCTGGCATTACGAAGTGTAGCTATTTTGTTGATGTTAACACTGAGTTTGGTCATAATGAAAGACTTAAATAGTTTTTTAAAGCCTGCTTGGGTTGCGAAATTACAAAATTTCACCGCTAAATCTGTAATATAAAATGGGTTGATTTTGAGGATTGAGTTTTTAATTGTGGGGATAGAACAAAAATGACAGTTTTTGACAAACTGAGAGATAATCGTAATTTTACAACGAATCAAACTAATAATTTTATAGGATGCGTGTTGTCATTCAGCGGGTTAATGAGGCTTATGTAGCAATTGAAAATAAAAGGAAAAGTGCGATAGGATTGGGCTTGGTTGTTTTGCTTGGAATTGAGCATAACGATACACATGAGGATGCGGATTGGCTATGTGCCAAGTTGGCGCGGCTGAGGATATTCGCTGACGAAAACGGACTGATGAATCATGACATACAAACAGTTGGAGGTAGTTTTATTGTCGTGAGCCAGTTTACCCTTCATGCAAGCACCAAAAAAGGTAACCGACCTTCTTATATCAGAGCTGCCCGTCCCGAACAGGCTGTGCCACTGTATGAGTATTTTGTTGAAAAACTTGAGGAAATTTCTGGTTGTGGCGTTTTTACAGGCGAGTTCGGAGCCTATATGCAGGTAGGTCTTGTCAATGATGGCCCTGTGACCATCATAATGGATTCCGCAAAGAAAGAATAAATGTTGGTTTCGGTTGAACTCATCAAACATTTCAACCAGTTATTTGTCTTAGCTCAAAAGTTTTAAGTTACAGACTAACACAATTAGGAATGCAAGAATTACCTGCGACCTCCGAAACTGATGCCATTAGTGCGAAACACAGACGAAAGGCCGAAACACTCTATTTGATCCTGGCGGCTTTGTTTGTAACATCCTTGGTGACCAGCAATTTAATCTTCCAGAAATTCTTTCACTGGAATCCGCTTGGGCTGTTTAATTTTGAATTAAGCGTGGGAATAATTGCTTATCCCATCACCTTTTTAATAACTGATATTATCTCGGAAGTATTCGGACAGAAAAGAGCTAATAAGGTAGTTATTGCAGGGATTTTTGCCAGTTTTTTTGCTTTGTTGATTATCATTGTTTCTGATGTTGCGCCAGCTACGGAATGGTCGCCAATAAGTGATAAGGAGTTTAGCAAAGCCTTTAGTTTTACCTACCTGGCTGTTGCAGCTTCGTTGGCAGCCTATCTTTTTGCGCAATTTCTGGATGTTCAGGTTTTTCATTTTTGGAAACGAATTACTAAAGGAAAACATCTCTGGTTGCGCAATAACCTTTCCACTTTTACGAGCCAGTTTGTGGATACCTTTACCGTATTGTTTTTGTTGAGCATTTTCGAAATTCTTGAATGGAGATTATTCGGTATGCTCTTGTTGAACGGTTTTCTTTTTAAAGTAGTTTTCGCCCTGCTTGATACCCCTTTTGCTTACCTGGGTGTATATGGTTTGCGCCGGTATTTTGGTTTGAAAGGTCATGGTGCAGAGCTCCGATTGGACGACTGAGTTTTATTCGGTAATTTTGCAGCTTTAAACCGTCGTATATGGAACTGGCATTTAAAAGGTATGGAAATACCGGAGATCAGTCGCTTATCATTTTACATGGGTTGTTCGGTATCTCAGATAATTGGGTAACATTTGGCAAACGCATTGCTTCTGAAGGATTTGATGTGATAATCCCTGATCAACGCAACCACGGCAAATCGCCTCACAGCGATGTTTTTAACTACCTGGCCATGACCGATGATCTTGTTGAATTGGTTGAAAAACTTGAACTTCAAAAACCTATTTTACTTGGACATAGCATGGGAGGCAAGGTAGCCATGCGTTTTGCAATTGAATATCCTGAACTGGTCAAAAAGCTCGAAATTGTGGATATCAGCCTCAAAGCTTATGGCGACAGGCCTTATCACAGAGCCATCGTGGAGGCCATGCAATCCGTTGATCTGAGCATGATTTCAAGCAGAAGCGAAGCCGAAGAACAACTAGCCGAAAAAGTGCCACAGGAGCGGATTCGCCAGTTTTTACTAAAAAATCTTCACTGGAAGGATAAAAAAACGCTTGAATGGAGGATTAATCTTTCTGGCATTGCCGCCAACCTCAATCAGATGTTTGATGCCATCCAAACAGCAGAAGTGTTCACCAAACCTACCTTATTTATAAGAGGTGGTGCATCCGATTATATTTTGCCCGATGATTATCCGCATATCAGACACAATTTTCCAAGGGCCGAAATTATTACTATCGAAGGTGCTTCACATTGGGTTCATGCCGAGGCGGCAGAACAGTTTTATCAGATTAGTTCAGGGTTTCTTACTGGCAATCCCGACTGGAACAAAGAGGTTTAGAAAAAAATCAAAAGCAGCAGTACAAGAGAATCTATTTCGATCCCAGAAGTTTCTTAATCTCGTGAAGTTTCAAAAGGGCCTCTACAGGTGTGAGGGTGTCGATGTTTGTATTGAGAATATCATCTTTGATTTGCAGGAGAAGCGGGTCATCCAGTTGGATAAAACTCAATTGTAAATCATCAGCAAGCTGTTTGGTGTTTTTATGTTTTTCAAGTGCCTCGCCTGAGTGAGATTGTTCCAGCATCACCAAAAGTTTATTGGCCCTGTCAATCACTTTGCGGGGCATACCGGCCATTGCAGCCACATGAATCCCAAAGCTGTGTGCGCTGCCGCCTTTTCTCAATTTTCGAAGAAAAATCATGCGGTTTCCCATCTCTTTTACGGCTACATGATGATTACGAATCCTTGGAAATGAGGCCGACATCTCATTTAGTTCGTGGTAATGTGTGGCAAACATCACTTTAGATCTGTAGGAAGGGTGATCATGGAGATATTCTGTGATTGCCCAGGCAATGCTGATGCCATCATAAGTGCTGGTGCCTCGGCCGATTTCGTCCAGGATCACAAGGCTTCTTCCGGAAATATTATTCAAAATGCTGGCCGTTTCGTTCATTTCGACCATAAAAGTTGATTCGCCCGACGAAATATTATCGCTGGCACCCACTCGCGTAAATACTTTATCTGTAATTCCTAAAATAGCTGAATCAGCCGGAACATAGCTTCCCATTTGTGCCAGCAGCACAATCAAGGCTGTTTGCCGGAGTAGTGCCGATTTACCTGACATATTGGGTCCGGTGATCATCATCACCTGCTGTGATTTCTGATCCAGAAAAACATCATTTGGAATATAGGATTCGCCATGTGGCAATTGCTGCTCGATAACGGGATGACGGCCTGCTTTGATGTCGATAGCATAGCCTTCATTTAGTTCAGGTTTGTTGTAATTGAATTGATTGGCCACACTGGCAAAGCTGATCAAGCAGTCCAGGTGAGCAAGCAAATTGGCATTCAGTTGAACCGGAGCCACATAAGCTGCAGTAGCTACAACGAGCTCCTGATAGAGTTCTTGTTCAATTTGTTGTATCTGATCTTCGGCACCCAGGATTTTTTGTTCGTATTCCTTAAGCTCCTCTGTGATGTAACGTTCAGAACCTGTGAGTGTTTGTTTTCGAATCCAACTGGTTGGCACTTTGTTTTTGTGCACATTGGTTACCTCCAGGTAATATCCAAAAACATTGTTGTAGCCCACTTTCAGGCTTGAAATTCCGGTTTGTTCAATTTCTCTTTTCTGCAATTGTTGCAGGAAATCTTTACCTGAGCGGGAAAGCTTGCGTAATTCATCCAGTTTTTCAGAAACACCATCGGCAATAATATTTCCTTTCGAGAGTAAAGCCGGAGGTTCTTGCGTGAGTTGTTTCAAAATGCGATCACCAATGATTTGACAGGGATTGAGCTGTTCGGCAATTTTCAAGAGAGATTCGTGCGTACTTTGCTCACAGCTTGTTTTGATGTTGCTCACTTGTTGCAGTGCTTTGGCAACTTGTTGCAATTCGCGCGGATTAACCCTCGCAAGCGAAACTTTTGATATCAAACGTTCCAGATCGCCCGAGGCTCTGATGGCTTCTGTTATTTTTTTAGCAATGGTATCTTCTTCCAGAAAAAAACCAACAATTTCCTGGCGTTCAATAATCAGGTTACGGTTTTTGAGTGGTAAGGCAATCCATCTGCGCATCAACCGGCTACCCATAGGCGAAACCGTTCTGTCGAGCACATGCAGCAGTGTTTTGGCGTTTGGGTTCAGGGGCGAAAGCAATTCCAGGTTTCGAATGGTAAACTTGTCCAGCCATACATATTGACCTTCATCAATGCGCGAAAGCCCCGAAACATGCTCGATTTTGTCGTGATGTGTTTCGAGCAGGTAATGCAAAGCGGCACCAGCTGCAATTACACCCTGCTGAAATTGCTCAACGCCAAAGCCTTTGAGAGAGGTGGTTTTGAAATGACGGGTGAGCACTTCAAAGGCAAAATCGGGAGTAAAAACCCAATCGTCAAACACACTCAGATAAAAGCGATCAGAAAAAGTCTGGATGAAGTTTTTTCGTTGGTTGCGCTGAATTACAATTTCGCTGGGGTTGAAGCTTTGCAGGAGTTTGTCAACATATTCTGTATTGCCCTGTGCCACATAAAATTCACCTGTCGAGATATCCAGAAATGCCAGTCCGGTTGCCGGGCTGTCGAAATGAACTGCTGCCAAAAAGTTATTCTCTTTTTGTGAGAGCACATTATCATTGTATGACACGCCAGGCGTAACAAGTTCTGTTACTCCTCGTTTTACAATTTTTTTGGCGAGTTTTGGGTCCTCAAGTTGATCGCAGATGGCAACTTTTTGCCCGGCTTTTACTAGTTTAGGCAGGTAAGTATCCAGTGAGTGATGTGGGAAACCGGCAAGTTCGATAGAGCTGGCAGCTCCATTAGCCCTCTTGGTGAGCACAATACCTAATATCTCGGAGGTTTTGATCGCATCTTCTCCAAAAGTTTCATAAAAATCGCCCACCCTGAAAAGCAACAGGGCTTCAGGATATTTTGCTTTAATGGCATTGTATTGCTTCATTAAAGGGGTTTCTACAACAGATTTGGCTGATTTGCTCATCGTTTTTCCATCGGATTGAACCAACAAAGATAGAACAGAGTATTTAATTGAGCAGTGCTGGCAGGATTGTTTTCAGGATTCTATTGTATTTTTGCATAAAAAGTATGAAGCAACTGAGTTTGGATCAGCTGGGTAGGATAGATCAGGAGCACTACAAAAGAGCAGAAAAAATGCCGGTGATTGTAGTGTTGGATAATATTAGATCGCTTCACAACATTGGCTCTGTGTTTCGAACAGCTGATGCCTTTCGTGTTTCTGCTGTTTTTTTATGTGGGATATCTGCTTGCCCGCCACACCGTGAGATACATAAAACAGCTCTGGGCGCAACCGAATCAGTTGATTGGAAATATTTTAAAACAACAGAGGAAGCTATTCGTTATTTAAAAACCGAAGACTATAAAGTGTTTGCCGTGGAACAGACAGACGAGAGTATTCCATTGAACGAGATGAAGTTATCAAGCGATAAAATAGCCTTAGTATTTGGAAATGAGGTGGAAGGCGTGGGAGATGCTGTACTGTGTCAGTGTAATGGAGCAATAGAAATTCCACAGGCAGGAACCAAACATTCTTTGAATATCTCAGTGTGTGCAGGTATTGTTTTATGGCATTATTTCACAAAATGGGAGCAATTTGGTAACCTTTGATGTTTGGTGCCGTATAAAGGTTTAAAGAACTGTTAGTTTTATAACTCAAATTTTTGTAATGACTTGCATTTTGGTGATTTATTGCTAATTTTGCACAAAAATATTTTTAAAAAAAGCAACACTAAAAACAAAAATCGTATCTTGCACACTAAAAGCAATTAAAGACAATCCTATTAAATTGATTAACTACTTAAAAAATTGCATTATGAAAAACCTTCTACTACGAACCAAACTGCTGTTATTAGCACTTTTGGTAGCTTTTCCAATGTTCATGATTGCCCAGGAAACCGAGGATGAAAAAGAGCCTAAACGCAGCTCATCTTTTTCTCCTTATTGGTTCCTTCAGGGCGAAATAGGGCCAAGCTGGTCACATGCCGATTTATCAAAATACGGCTTTGCACCAGACTTTAGTCAAACAAACATTAATGGTGCCCTGGGAATTGGTCGTCAGCTTTCTCCTGTATTTGATGCTTATGCTAAACTGGAACGAGGATTTTTTCAAGGAGAAAAAGAAAATGTATCCTCCAGCGGTATCATTGACGAACCTTTCGGGCGGGATATGTATTTCAATAACGATTACTTTGCCGGATCATTAAATCTTGGTATTAATCTCTCCAATTTATTTGCAGGCTATAATGATCGTTTGGTTGATTTTGGACTTCACCTTGGTGTAGGTCAAGCTCAATGGAAAGCCATCACATATGATATGAATACTGACGCTGTATTGGCCCGTAGCGGATATAAAGGCAATAAATCAGGCGGTACTGGAAATGGTATTAGCGAAAGAAATGTTGACCTTACTGTTCCGGTTGGCTTTGATGTTACATTCAATGTGAGTGATAAATGGGATATCTATGGCGACTACTCTTATAATTACATGACTACTGATTATGCTGATGGAGTATTGAAAGGTGCGATGGAAGTGAAGAACGATGTGTATTCCTACTTCAATGTTGGTGCCCGCTACAAATTTGGCAAATCAAATGTCAAAGGCATGGCCTCCGATTTTGGAAAAGTTGAATTGCAGGTTATTCCTGAAGTACTTGAAGAAAAGGGAGATAGCGTAATAGTTACCATCAAAGGAAACTTCCCGCCGAAATATTTCAAGAAAGACGCAGTGATGAACTTTACACCTGTGCTCACTTATGAAGGCGGTGCTACAGCCTTTGAACCCATCACCTTTAAGGGAGAATCAGTAAGTGGTGATGGCACTTTGATCAGCTATCAGAATGGCGGAAGCTTCACTTACACTGGTAAGATCCCTTACACTCCTGATATGAATGTAAGCGAATTAGTAGTTGCTCCTTTGATCTATGCGAACAAGGGAACCGTTTACACAACACGCGAACAGGTGATGGAAAACGCTAACTATTACATGGCCGACGAACGTAAGCTTGCTGATGGTGTTATCTACACTTCAAAGCGTATTGAAGATAACTTGAACAACAGTGTGATGGCTCATGGTTACGAAAAAGTTACCATTGTCACTCAATCAGCAGATTTGTATTTCCAGGTGAATCTGGCTAACCTGAATTGGAACCTTCCAATGAACAAAAAACAGGAAAGCAAAGATGCACTTGCCGGAATGACAACAGATGTACTTAATGGTTGGGAACTGAAAGATATCACTATCGATGGCTGGGCCTCTCCCGAAGGTGAAGAGACATTTAACCAGGGATTATCAGGCCGTCGTGCTAAAACCACTGTTGATTTCGTTAAAAGAGAACTTGACAAATTGGCTAAAAAGCACAAAGATGAGCTGGCTTTCAATAAGGCTAATGAAATCACTTTTGTCGAATCAGCTAACGGCCCCGACTGGAATGGATTTATGAGTGCTGTTGAAGCTTCTGACATAAAAGATAAAAACTCTATCCTTAATGTAGTGCGTTCAGCTAGTGCTGATCAGCGTGAGCAGGAAATCAGAAATATGATTTTGATCTATCCTGAAATTGAAGAAGATATTCTTCCTCCGCTCCGTCGTGCAATCATTAATGTTAACACTTTTGAGCCTAAACATTCAGACGCAGAATTGGCTGAATTGGCAGTCTCAGATCCTGCTTCCCTCAAATTGAATGAATTGCTTTATGCTGCTACACTCACCGAAGACTTGAATACACGCAAAGCTATCTATGCAACTGCGATGGATTTACATCCCAAATGTTTGCGTGCTGTAGTAAATGCTTCAGAAGTTGAGTTGCAAATGGGCAATGTGGCAGAAGCCAAACGCCTCTTGCAGAAAGCAGCAGAGATGTCAGATAAATCAGCTGAAGTACACAACAACCTTGCTGTTGTTGCTGTAATGGAACGCGATTTTGCAGCAGCAGAAATGCATCTGAACAAAGCTAAAGCACTTGGTGGAGACGTAAATTACAATATGGGTATTGTAAATATCTACAAAGGTGACTATGCAAAAGCTGTTTCACTTATGCAGAGCGAAAAATGCGATTACAACCTCGGTCTTGCACAACTGTTGAACAAAGACTACAGCGCAGCGAAAAACACCCTTGGTTGTGCCCCTGAAACTGCTGAAGGATTCTACCTGATGGCAGTTGCCAGTGCCCGCACCGACGATGCAAGTGGTGTGTACACCAATCTGATGAAAGCCATTCAAAAGGACGAAAATTATAAAAATACTGCTAAATGGGATCGTGAGTTCATGAAGTATTATAGTGAGCCAGATTTTATGAATATCGTTCAGTAAGTATCATTTAATAGGATGTTTGAAAACCGGTCAGTTTTGCTGGCCGGTTTTTTTTGCTTTAGTATATTCCCCTTTGCCGGCTTGCAGTAATTTGATAACTTTGTTGAAAGTCAGTTTACTATGAAAACACCCAGAAAGAAAAAATCTGCTGGAAAACTAGGCAAGGCAGGAGCACATAATAAGGCAGGTTTACCTCCAGGCAGTTTGATTCATATTGGCCATGTTAAGACCGAAAAAACATCCTTCGATCTGATCAAAGCAGATGCCAATTCATTTGAAATATTGAAAGACATTACTTTGGACCAGATCCTAAATCAACTTGATACAACCAAAACAAACTGGATCAGGGTGATTGGTTTGCAGAATGCCACATTGATTGGTGAGTTTGGAGAAAAGTTTAAGCTGCATCCCTTGTTTTTGGAGGACGTACTTAATACCGGCCAGAGACCAAAATTAATTATAGAAGAAGATGCGCTTTTCTTTACACTTAAAACACTGGCTGTTGACAAAGAGAATGCCATAATTGCCGATCAGGTTAGTTTTGTACTGAAAGAGAATCTTTTGATTTCTTTTCACGAAAGCGATTTGAGCATTTTTGATACTATCTTTAAACGCTTTGAGGTGCCCGCTGGTAAATTGCGTACTTACGGACCTGACTATTTGTTGTATGCCCTTACAGATATCATTGTAGATCACTATTTTCAGGTAGTAGAAATTGTGGCTAATGCCCTCGATCAGATCGAAGAGAAGCTGATAACAGAAATGAATGAACAAGTTCTTGATCAGATACAACACAACCGAAAGGAGTTAATTTTTATGAAAAAGGCTGTGTTTCCTCTGCGTGAGGCACTTAGTGCTATTCCAAAAACTGAATCTTATTTGCTTAACAGTCGAAACATGAAATACTTTAACGATGTGAATGATCATGTGATGCAGATTTTTGAAACCATCGAAAACTACCGTGAGCTTAATACAAGCCTCAAGGATATGTACCTTTCCGAGCTTAGCCACCGCATGAATAAAGTGATGCAGGTGCTTACCATTATAGCTACCATTTTTATCCCACTCACTTTTATTGCTGGTATTTATGGCATGAATTTCGAGTACATGCCTGAATTGTCATTTAAATATGGCTATTTTGTGGTTTGGTTTATAATGCTTTTTATTGCAGCCTGGATGTTGGTTTTATTCAGAAAAAACAAATGGTTGTGAGTTCTGTAGTCAGGGATTAATGATACTTTTGCAGCTTAAAATATTTTTTATGTCAATATTAATCTGGGTACTTTTGGGGATTTTCACCCTTTATTTAATTTATTCAACCTACAGGCGTTATAAACTTGTAAAGAATTACTCACCTGAAAATGAAAGTGATAAATTAGTTTTGCTCAACGACAAAAACTTCAGTAAGCAGATTGATAGAGGAATTGTTCTGGTTGATTTTTGGGCTCCCTGGTGTGGGCCTTGTAAAATGATTGCTCCGGTGGTGAGCGAATTGGCCGAGCAGTTTGAGGGGAAAGCCAGGATCGGCAAGTTGAATGTTGATGAAAACAAAGTTACGGCTGCAGAATATGGCGTAAGAAGTATTCCAACACTCATCTTATTCAAGGACGGAGAGCCTGTGAAACAATTTGTTGGCGTAAAACCCAAATCTGCCTTTGCAAAAGCAATTGAAGCCCATTTAACTTAAAACGGAAGTTCTAATTCTTGTCGTTTTCTTTTTGGCAAACTCCGAAGGATGAGGTCATAAGAATTATCTATCCAGTTTTTGATCAGTGCTGAATCTGTCACATTTTCCATTTCAACTGCGATCCAGTGTTGTTTGTTCAAATGGTAAGCAGGGATTACTTCCGGATATTTTTCCAATCTGTCAATAACATCTTCAGGTGAAGCTTTGATGCTGATACGCAAAGGACCTTCCAGATTAGCCAGCAAAAACATCTTATCAGCAGCTTTAAAAACCAGCGTATCGTCACCAAATGGCAAACTCTCTGTTGTATAAGGTTTTGACAAACAATATTCTCTGATCGCTTCGATGTGCATGATTGTTATTTTCGGAGATTAATAGGTTCAAAATTACTTGTTTTTCGAATTTAAATTGCAGGAGAGCAGGAACAACTTTTTCGTTTTGAAAATAAAAGGAGTTTCCGGAAAGCCGGAAACTCCTTTTGAATGTTGCTTATTAAGTGCCCTGTCAAATTCCAAAAACATTTTTGATCTGATCGACATAATCGAGTTTTTCCCAGGCAAAAAATTCTACCTCTTTATAGAACTGGGTTTGACCGTTTTTAGATTCCTGACGGGTATGCTCATCTTCGTAAAATACTTCAATTTCCTGAGCGTAAGGGGTGCGACCAAAATGACCATAAGCAGCAGTTGGGCTGAATACGGGGTTTTTGAGTCCGAAACGTTTTACAATTGCAAACGGACGCATATCAAAAAGTTCTTGGACTTTTGCAGCAATTTGCTCATCAGTGAGTTGGTTGCCATTAGCATCCTTAACTTTGGCTGTATTTCTGGTATTGATGTAAAAGCCAACCGGTTGTGCTACTCCGATAGCATAGGCAACTTGCACAAGCACTTCATCTGCAACACCTGCAGCAACCAGATTTTTTGCGATATGCCGTGTGGCGTAAGCAGCCGAACGATCTACCTTGGAAGCATCTTTACCCGAAAAGGCACCGCCGCCATGCGCTCCGCGGCCACCGTAGGTATCTACAATGATTTTTCTGCCAGTGAGTCCGCTGTCGCCATGAGGGCCTCCGATCACAAATTTTCCGGTTGGGTTAACGAATAATTTATAATCGTCTTTAAATAAACGCTTTACGCGATTTGGTAATTTCTTTTTTACGCGTGGGATGAGTATATCGCGTACATCGGCCTCGATTTGTTTGAGCATGGCTTTTTCTTCATCAAAATCGTCATGCTGTGTCGAAACAACAATGGTATCGATGCGAATAGGTTCCCAATCATTAGTGTATTCAACCGTTACCTGGGATTTTGAATCAGGACGGAGGTATTTCATTTTCTTTCCTTCACGACGGATAGCAGCGAGTTCCTGGAGCAAAATATGGGACAGGTCCATCGTAAGAGGCATAAAATCGTCCGTCTCTTTGCAGGCAAAGCCAAACATCATACCTTGATCGCCAGCACCTTGTTCTTCTGCACTGGCACGTACTACACCCTGATTAATGTCGGGGGATTGTTCGTGAATTGCCGATAAAACTCCGCAGGATTTGGAGTCGAATTGATACTCGGCCTTGGTGTATCCGATTTTTTCAATCGTATGACGCACAGTGTGTTGTACGTCAACATAAGCATTAGTTTTAATCTCACCGGCCACAACGGCAAGGCCTGTAGTAACCATAGTTTCACAGGCTACTTTCGATTCAGGATCATGGCGAAGTATTTCGTCGAGAATGGCATCAGAAATTTGATCCGAAACTTTATCGGGATGGCCCTCAGAAACGGACTCAGAAGTGAATAAGTATCCCATTATTCCTTTAATTTGAAAAATTAAATCTACATCAGCTGAAAGTGTGATTGGCGGGGGCTAAATATTGCTTTAGCATTTTTTTCTGTGGTTGCAATCAATCAAATCTTTCCACACCAACGCAGACAAATCATTCTGATTTGCACGGCAAAATTAGCTATTTTTGATGAAAATAGAAATTTTAGGTTAAAAGATTTTTACAACGGTCAAAAATGTTTTTTGAGACAAAAAATTTCAAAAAAACTTGTGCTCTATTCGAAAAATGCTGTACATTTGCAACTCCAAATTTGAAACGCGGAAATAGCTCAGTTGGTAGAGCACGACCTTGCCAAGGTCGGGGTCGCGAGTTCGAGTCTCGTTTTCCGCTCTGAGTTAAATCCCGATTCGTTTCGGGATTTTTTGTAAAGGTTCATACACATCAAACTGATGCCCGCCCGAGTGGTGGAATTGGTAGACACGAAGGACTTAAAATCCTTTGGCCATTGCGGCCGTGCCGGTTCGAGCCCGGCCTCGGGTACGGTTTTTATAAAAGCTGATAATCTCTTTTGATTGTCAGCTTTTTTGTGCTTGGTAAATTAGGGTTTGAAAATCGCAGCCTTAAAATTTGAACTAAATTCGCACCTTAAAAATTCATTCAATGGCAAAGAAACAAACTGTATTTCAGCATGTCAAATCCTATGTGATCATTACTTTAGGATTGTTTGTGATGGCCTTTGGCTGGACGGCCTTTCTCATTCCAAACGAACTACTCGGAGGTGGCGTGAGTGGTATTGCAACGCTGATTTACTGGTCCACAGGACTTTCTACCGGTATTACCATTCTGGCAGTTAATGTTGTACTCGTTTTAATCGCGCTTAGAGTTTTAGGGTTTGGCTTTGGCATTAAAACGATCTATTCTATTTTGGTTTTGTCGTTTTTCTTTTCAATGCTGCAGCTCTATTTCCCGGAACCACTCGTGAAGGATAAATTTTTGTCGGCAATTGTTGGTGGCATCATGGGTGGCGCAAGTGTGGGTTTGATTTTCACCCAGGGTGGAAGTACCGGTGGAACGGATATAGTTGCTATGCTTGTGAATAAGTACCGGAATATCAGCCCGGGGAAAATCATTTTATTTATTGATGTTTTTATCATTTCGAGTTCTTATTTGATTCTTCAAAGCATTGAAACACTGGTGTATGGCTTCGTTGTTATGGGTGTTGCAAGTTATACAATTGACCTCGTGCTTACGGGAAATAAACAGTCGGTTCAGGTTTTTATTTTCTCACGGAATGCAGGTGTAATTGCTGATCGTATTGGAAATGAAACCGGCAGGGGCGTCACTTTTATAAAAGGGAAAGGATGGTACACCAAAACTGAACACGATATCCTGATGGTGATTGTTAAGAAAATGGAATCGCATCAGTTGTTTAGAATTGTCAGAGAAGAAGATCCGGAAGCTTTTGTTTCGCTCAATACGGTGATGGGAGTTTACGGAAAAGGCTTCGATATTATTCGTTAAGCTTTGTATCCTGGAAATTTTAATCTCAGCTGAGAGATTATTACACCACATAACATCAACAGGCATCCAAAAAGTGCAACCAGGCTGAGTTTTTCTTCCAGGATCAGCCATCCACCAAAAGCTGCAAATGTTGCTTCGAGGCTGAGAATCAAGGCCGCGTGATCAGCTCTTACATTGCGCTGTCCAACGACTTGAAGTGTGTAGCCAATCCCAACGGATGCCACTCCTGCATAAAGTAATGGAATCCAGGCATCACCTACATTGGTGGGGTTTAATGGTTCGCCAAAAGCCAGACCTGCCAATAAGCTTATCACGCCAGTAAATAAATATTGTGAGATAGCCAAAAGCCTGAAATCATATTTCGGACTTAAATAAGAAAGAATAATCAGATGCAAGGCCCAAAACAAAGCACTTGTCAAGACCAACAGATCACCTGCCTGCATTGAAGTGCCGGGGAAAACAGACAGAAAATACAAACCAACAAGAGCCAGAATTACACCAAGCCAGGTTTGCATCGTTGATCGGTTTTTGGATCGAATGCTCAATAATGGAACAAAAACGATGTAAAGACTGGTTATAAATCCTGCATTGCCTGCTGTCGTATATTTTAGGCCAAGTTGCTGAAAAAATGCAGCAAAAAACAAGGGAATACCAGCAAGCAATCCCATGATAAGCGCTGATTTTACATTGGTTAAGGGTCTAAAAACGCCTCTTCTAAACCATAGCAGTGGTAATAAACTCAGCGTACCCAATAAAAACCGGATGCCGTTGAAAGTGAGTGGTTGCATATGCTCCATTCCCTGACGCTGGGCAACAAAGGCGAATCCCCAAATCAGCGAAGCACCAAACAAGCCTAAATGTCCTGCATTGAGTGGCCGGTTCATTCCAGTCGAAGTTTTTTCCAGGTTCTTGTCAAAAGCCATAGGGAAGTTAAACCGATAATAATGAGGAAAATAGCTATTTTGTAATTAGCATAAAGGATTTCTCCAATTGCAAATAAGGTGCTATAAACAAATAAAACTCCCCAAATCATGGCTAATATTCCTGTAGGAACATCCCATTTTAGATCTTTGGATTTGTCAAGAGTAATTCCTTCATTTTCAGCGTCATTGACGATTTTCTTCCAGCCAGGGCCGCCAGGGCGGATGCGTTTGTAAAAAGAACGCAGTGTTTCCTGATCTGCCGGAGGAGTGAGGTAAGTGACAATTAACCAGCTAATTGTGGTAATGCCTACTCCTGCCAAAATTTTAAAAGTTTCGCCGGGATTGTATCCCCAGAAACGTTCCGCTGCCAAAAAGCCAAGTGCTACTAAAAAAGAAACGATCATGCCAGTGAGTTCGGTGTAGGCATTTATTCGCCACCAGAACCAGCGTAGAATGTAAATCAAACCCGTGCCGGCACCAATCTGAAGTAAAATATGAAACGCCTGTAAAGCATTTTGAAGCATCAGAGCCAGTAACACAGCAAAAAACATCAAAACAGCTGTTGTAATTCTTCCGGCAATAACTTGTTGTCGTTGTGTGGCTTCTGGTTTCAAAAAGCGAACATAAAAATCATTAACAATATAGGATGATCCCCAATTGAGCTGTGAAGCTGTTGTGGACATAAAAGCCGCAATCAGCGAAGCTACAACAAGACCCAGAAAGCCATGAGGCAGCATTTTAAGCATGGCAGGATAGGCCAGATCATGTTGCACGTATTGTGGGTCCATATTGGGGAAAGCCTGTTGAAGGGATGCCAGATCAGGAAAAACTATTAAAGAAAGCAATCCAACAATAATCCAGGGCCAGGGCCTCAGGGCATAATGAAAAAAGTTGAAAAGCAAGGTAGCACCAATGGCATTTTTTTCGTCTTTGGCCGATAACATGCGTTGAGCGATATAACCTCCGCCGCCC
>JAQVGO010000097.1 GCA_028696715.1 Bacteroidales bacterium | reverse complement strand
TTTAATCACCGCTAAAGCGGGCTTTCAAAAAAGGCTGTGCGGAGAGAGGGGGATTCGAACCCCCGGTTCGCCGTAAAGCGAACAACGGTTTTCGAGACCGCCGCATTCAACCACTCTGCCATCTCTCCGGTTATGAACCGGGGTCGGATTTGGAGCGCAAAGTTAGTTTTTTTCAGCGATTGTAAAACTGATTATGGAATAAAAAACACTTGAACCATTTATCTTTAATGAACAGGGCTTAGATTGAATTTTTCAGGAAATCGGGCAGTCTTGTCTTCATAAAATGCTTTGATTTTCTGAAAGTCTTTTTCGTAGTCACCTGTGGGATACAGAAGTGGTCCAAAACCGGTTTCCTTGCGTTTGTAGTCTAAAAAGCCCAACACTATAGGGATATTGGCTTTGAGTGCAATATAGTAATAGCCTTTTTTCCAGGTCTTTACAAGCTTACGTGTTCCTTCGGGAGTGATCACAACATTAAGCTGATCAGCAGTTGTAAATAAATGGGCAATCTGATCTACCAGGTTATTGCTCCGGCTGCGGTCAACCGGAATTCCACCCATTTTCTTTAAAAGCCATCCAATGGGTCCTTTGAAGGATTCTTTTTTGATCAGGAATTTTACCGGAACGCCAAGTACATAATAGGCCAACCGGCCAATAACAAAGTCGATATTGCTGGTATGCGGTGCGGCGATGATCACGCATTTGCGAATGTTGGCAGGAATACTGCCTTTGATATGCCAGCCAAAAAGACTCAGGATGAAGCGTGAAAAACTTCGCATAGGATTTGTTTTGCGCAAAAATAGTGGTTTTTACTTTTGTGAAGATTGTGATATGGAAGTAAAACAAAAAGGCCGGCTTTGCTCATAGCCGGCCTTTATTATGCATAATAAGAAGTGTTATTCCTTCATTGCCTCTGGTTTAAGTACCAGCCTCAGGTAGTGATCTGTTTTGAGAAAATCTGCGGCGGCTTTTTGAATGTCTTCTGCTTTCAGGGCTTGTACTCTTTCGTTAAACTCGCTGAGGGTCAGGAGGGGGAGCTTATTTTGATCGGCAAAACTGATGTTGCTGAGCCAGAAGCGGTTTTGCTTTTCATTCGTCTCACGTTCTCTGATCGAAGTTTCTTTTACTTTGAGCAGGTCATCTGTTTTAGGTCCTTCACTTATCAGCCGATTCATTTCATAAAACACAGCATTGGTAAGTGTGTCAACCATTTCGGGATTAGTACCCCAGTTGATATTGATGCTGTATTCCGGTTTGGGGAATTGGCTGTTGTTCTGACGCAAACTTACTCCATACACACCACCCTGATCTTCGCGCAGGTTTTCGCGGAGCTTGATGTTGAGAACTTTCATCATCATCGCCAGCTTAAACCTGTTCTCGGCCGACCATTCAAAAGGCGACTTCATCATAATGGCTACCATGCTCTTATGTTCGGCACCGGCATAAACTTCTGCATCGGTTATCCCTTCAGGGAATTTAGGGCTGCGATCGATCCATTGCATTGCTGGTTTGCTGGCCGGAAGGCTGGCGAGGTATTTTTCGAGATAGGGTTGAAGTGTATCCGGACTCAGGTTACCAACAAAAACAAATGTAAATCCTTTAGCGGATTCGAACATTTGATTATACATGCTATAGATCTCTGTGGCGTTCAATGATTTGAGTTGTGCGTCAGTTGGAATCATCGTAAAGCGCGGGCTGTTTGAAGTTGCCATTTTGTATAAAGTATCATAAAAAACCATCTGAGGGTTCGATCGCATAAACTTAAACTGGTTCTCCATCTGCGAAACATAGGCCTCAAATGCTTCTGCATCTTCCCGTGCAGGATTAAAGTGAAGCTGTATCAATTGAAGCAGTGTTTCAAAATCGCCCGGACTTGAACTTCCTGAAAAACCTTGTGAGATATCGTTGATAGAAAGCCGGAGGTTGACGTTGAGGCCGCTGAGTTTTTTGTCCAGTTCAGCTTTACTGAAATCGCCAATTCCGCTGGCTGAAATGATACTGGATATATTATTTGCAGCAAAGGTTTTGTCATCCTCAAAAAGTGAGGTGCCGCCATCGGCATAGGCACTAAGCAGGATTTCATCATTTTTGAAATCGGTTGGTTTCACAAGCACTTTTACTCCATTACTCAACTCGAAAGTGGTGATATCCAGCTTGTCGTCTTTTACTGTTTGCACAATTTTCCCTTTTGGGGGTATAGTAGCAAGCAATGGTTCGTCCTTAAATTCATCTACCCAGGCAGTAAGCCCGGCTTCTTTGGCTTCGCTGATAGTTGCCAGGATACCGGCTTCATCAGGAATGACAAGGTCTTCTTTTTCGGGGGCCGTAACGACAACCACAAAGTTTTCGTCGGTGACCCATTGTTCGGCTTTGCTGTTTATTTCGGCCAGGCTGATATTTGGGATCAGCTCTTGCGCAATTAACCATTGATTTTCGACACCTGGGATGGGGCTGTTTTCGAGGAAGTGACTTGTGTAAGCACTCACAAATCTCGACGAAGGTGTTTTGTCTTTTTCTTTGAGTTGGTTTTCTATACTTTTGAGCAGTTCTTTTTTCTGGCGATCCAGCTCGGTACTTGTAAAGCCAAAGCGTTTCACCCTTTCATTCTCTTTCACAAGGGTCTCGATGGTTTCTTCAATCCTGTTTTCCTTTGCATAGGCAAATGATGCATAGGCATCCATAGCCCTGCCCATAAAACCACCATAATAGGTATAAGCAAAAATGAAAGGCGTAGCAGGTTTTTGTCTTAACTCATTCAAGCGATTGATTATTAAGCTACTGTAAAGTTGTTGAATAAGTTGTTCCCGGTAATCTCCAATGGTTTTGGTTTCCCGTTTTGGATGTTTGTAGAACATTTGAACCATATTTTCGGTTGCTTCAGGATCTGTGGCAATCGCTATCAGTGGTTCTTTATTGCCCTGTACCTCAAAGATCTTTCTTTCTTTTTGATTTTTTGGGTTTTTGATGTGTGCAAAATGACTGATAATTTTTTCTTCGACCATTTGGATATCAATATCTCCGACTACAATAACAGCCTGAAGATTAGGTCTGTACCAATCTTTATAAAAAGTTGTCAGGCGTTCGTAAGGGGCATTGTTGATGATATCAATTAGACCGATGGGAATGCGATCGGCATAGCGGGAATCTTTAAAAATGACCGGAAAGTATTCTTTTCTCATGCGGTCATCGGCACCCAGCCCCATGCGCCATTCTTCGCGAATTACGCCTCTTTCCTTATCTATTTCTTCGGGCTCGAAGCTAACCTGATGTGCCCAGTCTTCCAACACCATAAAAGCTGAATCGATGAGCCCCTGCCGGTCGGTTGGCAGTTGCAGCATATAAACGGTTTCATCAAAACTGGTATAAGCATTGAGGTCGGCACCAAAGCGCACACCTGATTGTTCAAGGAAGTCGATCAATGCACTTTTGCTAAAGTTTTTGGTGCCATTGAAGCACATATGTTCTACAAAATGAGCCAAACCCTGCTGGTCATCATCTTCCAAAATGGAACCGGCATTGGTAACCAGCCTCATCTCAACCCTGTTCTCGGGCATGGTATTTTGGCGGATATAATAGCGTAGTCCATTGGAAAGTGTATCAATTTTAACTGTTGGATCTACGGGGATGCCAGCTGTGAGATCCAGTTGTTGGGCGTTGAGGACGGTAATCAGACCGAATAGCGCCAGGACAAAGGAGAAATAATACTTTTTCATAATTAACCCAGGTAGTTTTGAGATTAGGAATTTGATTTGTGAGCTATGCCTACAAATTTAGTTGTTTTTTTAACAGATGAATGAATTAAAAATTAAGTTTTTGTCGTATTAATCAGCAACTAACCAATTGAAAAAGCCGGATGAGCCTATTATACCCATCCGGCGTAAAAAATTCATTGAAGCTTGTTTTATCTGATGGTAATCTTTCTGACTACAATACCATCCTCAAGTTTTATCGAGAGTAGGTAAATGCCTTGTTTCAGCATATCGGTTTGCAATGTAAAGCTTTTGGCAACCGGTGAATTTTGCGATATCACCCTGCCATTGAGATCACTAAGGATAAGTTGCAGGATTGCGGATTCACTTTCGATATTGATTCTTTCAGAAGCTGGCAAAGGATAAATTTTGATATTCTGTTTGGCTGCTTCGTTTATTGAGCTGCCACCTACCTGTATATAAGCTTCTTTGGTTTCGGTATGGCTCATGCTGTTGTTATCGGTCACAGTTAAGGAAACGGTGTAAATTCCATTGACTGTGTAAGTGTGTGTTGGATTTTGCAAGGTGCTGGTTCCGCCATCTCCAAAGTTCCAGGCCCAGGAGGTGATCGAAAGTGGATCACGTGTTTTCTCTGGCATTTCAAAGCGGATATCGCCGGGTGCATTTTCCTGAATCACATTTCGAATTGTTACCTGACCTGTGCTGCCATTGATATCACAAACATACCAGAAATCGCCTTCGCCATTAGTGGGTACTTGCAGGGTTTGTAGTAATCCGTTTTGACCATAAATCTGAACCACAGCTTGTGAAGCAGTAATTGGCCCGTCACCAGCATATTTATAAATGTAATATTGGTATGTTCCGGCAAACATATCATAAATGGTCATGGTTTCGGGACCATAGCCACTTCTGATGTCGTGATCCAGAGCAGCATAAGGAGCTGTTTCAATGTTTCCCTGATCGCTATAGTAGATATGATAAGTTTCGCCTTCAATCTCCGGGGTATTCATATGTGAGTCTAAATCACGTGGATCAGCTCCCCAATTGAGCACAAAACGCATCTGACCGGTTGCCAGTGTCGGTGATAAAGAGATGTTAAGCGTAAGTGTGCCATCCTGGGGTATGATAACCTGATTATTGGAATAGGTGTTGTAATCTGTTTTTGAGCAGGTTACAGTGTTGCTGTTTTCAGTGCTTTGGTCGTAGAAGTTGACTACCAGTGGTGAAAGTCCGTTGGTGGGATTGGCATTGAAATTAGCAGTGAGCGTTCCAATGGGAACATTTTCTATCAGGTAGTTACCTTCTGAATCTGTAAGGTCAGACAATCCTGAAACACTCACCAAGGCACCCTGAATTGGATCGCCGGTGAGGGCATCTGTTACCATACCTGTGAGGGTTCCTGTTCCAGCGCTGCCGCCACTTACATTGATGTAGGCTGTTTTGATTTCGGTATCAGTGGTTGTTCCATTGCCAATGGTGAGCGTAACAGTATATGAACCAGCGTTATTGTAAGTGTGCGAAGGGTTCTGTAAGGTACTGGTATTGCCGTCTCCAAAATTCCACAGCCAACTTACAACGTCTTTCTGGGGTTTCACTTTGGGTGGGTAATTTTCTGCTTTTGATGAACCAGGCTCATTTTCCTGTATCACATTATGAATCGTCAATTGCCCGGTGCTCCCGTTTACATCACAAACATACCAATATAGTCCTGTACCAGTGGTTGGGACCTGAAGGGTTTGAAGCAATCCTGCATCGTTATATATCTGTACGACAGCCTGTGAGGTTGTAATTTCAGGTGATTCTGAAAAGTTGTGAATGAAATACTTATACGTGCCTGTAAAGAAATCGTAGATTGTAACTGTTTCAGGGCCATAGCTATCAATATCGTCATGATCGAGTGCAGCGTAGGGTGCTTCAGTGGAGCTACCCTCATCAGAATAAGAAACATGGTAAGTACTACCTTCAATTTCGGGAGTTAATAAATGCGAGTCAAGGTCCTCCGGAGTTGCTCCCCAATTGAGTACAAAGCGCATCTGACCGCCTGACAGTGCTGACGAAAGTGAGATGTTCAGGTTAAGTGTTCCATTGGGTGGTATGTTTACATTATTGTTCACATAGGTGATATAGCCTGTTTTGGAACAACTTACAATGTGAGAGCCATCGCTGGAATAATCGCTAAAATTCACATTTAGTGGTGCTTCACCGCTTGTAATGTTGGCTGCAAAATCAGCTGTAAGCACACCTGCCGGGATACCGGTAATGGTGTAATTTCCAACCTCATCTGTATTGGCCGAAAGTCCGGCAACACTCACCTGGGCATTGGGAATAGGCTGTCCGTTAAAAGCGTCTGTAACTTGTCCGGTCAGTGTTCCGCCTTCAGCGATGTCGGTGATTATTTCAAAATCGTCCAGCATAAAAATGAAAGCATCACTCGAAACACATTGAATGCCCACCCTTATGGTTTGGCCGTTGTATTGCGAGAGGTCAAATGTTTTTTGTTGCCAGGCATTGGCCGGTGCTTCAAGATAACTGCCTGATGAAATGATTGTGAAATCAGCAGGATCGGTTCCTGTAGTGGAAATGCCCACTTTGTAGCGTTCCAGACCAAAATCGGCAGTGTAGGATTTTACCCAGAAGCTTAAACTGGAGTTGGTTCCCAGCTCAGTTTCCGGGCTGATGATCCAGTCGTTGTTAGGAAAATCAACAGCAGCAAAGCAGGCAGCAAATTTGTTTCCTGAATGCGGCTGAATGGGGTTATCCGTCATGGCAGGAGTAGTTTGCGCAGGGTTGAAGATGATAAACGACATGGGGGCATACTCATTCAAAAAATCAATGCCTTCGAAACCATAGGTCTCACTGCCGTCAACATCAACCAGGGTCCAGGGTGAATAATTCAGGGAGAAGTCAGCATAATCCTCAAAACCATCAGTAAAGCTGGATACTGGAGCAGCTTTTACAGGAGTGTTGCTGATTACTTCAAAGTTTTGAGGAATACCTTTAACGCGATTGTGTTGTGCGTAAATCATGTTCCATCCGAGTGACAGAACTACTAAGGAGAGTAAAAATTTTTTCATAGCAGATTGCTTTAATTTGGTTTGAAGCAGTAAAGTTAAGTCCTTTGATTAGGAATTACAAGTGCGAAATAAAAAAAAGATATTTACAAAGAATTTATAGCTGTTTTAGGTTCAGGAAAGCGATGTCTCGGGTTAGTAGCTCTCAGATCCTTACCCAAGCAACAAACGTATTACCTGATCGCTTTCCGGATAATAAGCTTGCACTTTCATGCCTACACTAAAAGCCATAGCAAGCATGGTTAGTGTTGTTTGCGAAGGTTTCTGGTCAGGAGTGAGTGCAAGGCTGGCACGGTGATTTACCGGTTTTGCTGGTTTTTCGGATGATTCGATAATGTTTTTCTCCATGACAAAACGTGGCGATTCATCACCAAAATAATTGCTCTCGAAATCATTTATCTGAAAATTGTTTTTCAGTCGCATTAACACAGCAGCTGCATTTTCGGGTCTTACCGTGAGCTTTAGCTTTTTTATGCCTTTGTTTTTGGCTTTTATTTCCTGCATGGTTGCCAATGCACTTCCGAGCCCGAGATGCCGAAATTCTTTTTTGACAGTTGTCCCGTATAGCATGGCTTCATCAGAGGCAAATGAATGTTGCTTGTCGATCGGTTCGAAAAGAATCAGGCTATAGCCTGCCAGCTTATTTTGATGCAAGGCAATAAGCAAACCATCCTTGTGTGCGATAGCTTTGAGCTGCTCCATCGTTAAAGGATAATGGATTCCAATGTATTGATCGTCAAGGGATTTGATCTGTTCAAGCATTTCAGGATCATCACCTGACCGGATATTAAAAGTTTTTCCATCAATGCTGATGGGAGTCGAATTAGTGTTAGCAGGTTTCATAAGTTGTTTTTTAAAACTCCGTTTCCAGGTTTAACGCTTGTTTTAGATTCATCAAATAGGGACGGTGTTGAGCCATTTGTTCAAATTTTTCACGATCGGTATAGGCTCCGGCAGATTGCGGTTTTTCGGCTACGATAGGATTCAGCTTAAACTGGTTGTTGTTGAGCTTGTTTTTTAGAAAGTCGAAAAGTGCATTCATATTTAATTTGTCGTTGGCTATGAGGCTGTTGTCGATTGTAAAATCAATCACAAAATCTTCTTTCAGTTGTGGCTCGTACCGGCCTATTGCAGTGGCAAAACTAGGCGAAATATGCTTATAATCTTCTACAAATGCTTTCCAGGTTAATAATAATTTTTCCTGCGTAAATTCATTTGTGGTCGCGGGCTCCGGCTCCTCAGGCTTGTCTTGTGATTCTGTTTCGTCATCGTTGATCGACACAGTACGAACCGATTGGCTGCGCGGTGGTGTATCGCGCACCTGATTTGGCGTTTCAGAAGTTTGTTGTGGCGGTGTGTGATAGACAGCTTTTGCTGTAGCTGGCGAAGTTGAAGCAGAGGCTGATGAGGCCGGCTTTTGCTGCTGCGAAACGCCAGGTTTAGCTTTGGCGGGCTCTGCTGTGGCCTTTGGCATAGCGGGTTTGACTTGCTGTGCTGATTCTGTCAATCCTCCTGCCGACAAAGCACAAAGCTGCATAAGTGCGATTTCGAGGTGCAGCCTTTTGTTGCTGCTGTTTCGGTAGTTGAGGTCGCACTGGTTGTTGAGGTTGAGTGCTTGCAGCAAAAATTGCGGACTACATTTACGTGACTGTTCTGCATAACGATCCTGCAAGGTTTTGCTAACTTCCATCAGCTTGATGGTTGCTTCATCCTTGCTTACCAGCAGGCTGCGCAGATGGCTGCCCAATCCGTGAATAAAATGCTGCGGATCGAAGCCATTATCAATGATCTCGTTCAGGGTAAGCAACACAGCCGAAGTATCCTGTTGCAGGATTTGTTCGATGATGTTGAAATAATAATCGTAATCGAGCACGTTGAGGTTTTCGATCACATCTTTGTAAGTGATGTGTTTGCCTGCAAAGCTCACCATCTGATCGAAGATCGACAAGGCATCACGTAAAGCACCATCCGCTTTCTGTGCGATGATATTCAAGGCTTCGGGATCGGCTTCCACACCTTCTTTGGAAGCGACAAAAGCCAGGTGACTACTGATGTCTTCGAGTGTAATGCGTTTAAAATCAAAGATCTGACAACGTGAGAGTATGGTAGGAATGATTTTGTGCTTTTCGGTGGTGGCCAGGATAAATTTGGCATAGGAGGGAGGCTCTTCCAGCGTTTTCAGGAAGGCGTTAAAAGCCGCCTGCGACAGCATGTGCACCTCATCGATGATATAAATCTTGTAAGCTCCAACCTGCGGAGGGATACGTACCTGATCGACAAGATTTCGGATATCCTCGACAGAATTATTGGATGCGGCATCCAACTCGTGGATATTAAAGGAGTTGGATCTGTTGAAAGAGATACAGGATTCGCACTGATCGCAGGCTTCCATCTCGGGGGTGGGACTGAGGCAGTTGATCGTTTTGGCCATGATGCGGGCACAGGTGGTTTTGCCAACGCCACGCGGACCGGTGAATAGAAAGGCCTGTGCCAGGGTGTTGTTGCGAATGGCGTTTTTGAGTGTATTGGTGATGGCTTGTTGTCCGACCACGGTATCAAAAGTGGTGGGGCGGTATTTTCGGGCAGAAACGATGAAGTTATCCATGAGCTAAGTCCTGTTTTTTTTCTGAACAAAAATACTTGAAATTTTAAGTTCAGGCATTTTTTGAATGAAAGGAATTCAAAAATCATTTACTTTGCAGTAATTAAAAACCATTGGTGGTTTGTGCTTTTGAATATAGCATCAACCACTGATCAAAACAAAATGAAAATGATTAAGAAGCTCTTTTTAGGTGTATTATTATTAGGTCTGTTTCTTGTTTCATGTGGTCCTTCGCAATACGTTACAGGCAGTTATGTGAATCGTGAAGCACTTCCTGCAGAACCTTATCAAAAGATTTTTATTTTGGCACTTGGATCGCACAATACTTCGCGCTCAGTGGTTGAAAACCAGCTGGCCGATGCTGCTCAGGCCAAGGGATTTGAAACCGTTATTGGTTCCGAGGTGTTGCCATCCGGATTTTTGGCCGAGAAGCCTGAAAAGCAGATTTTACACGAAGAAATCGTCCGGTCAGGTGCTGATGCCGTATTTACTGTAGCACTGCTTCATGCCGAAACGCAGGATCGTTATGTGCCCGGAACGCCGGCTCCCATGATCAGCTATCCTTTTTACGGCTCTTATTATGGCTATTATAATTTTCGTTATCCCTACCTTTACGATCCGGGCTATTATGTGAAAGAGAACGTTTATTTCATTGAAGGAAACCTCTATGATCTGAAAACCGACAAGCTGGTATGGAACCTGCAATCCAAAAGCTACGAACCTGCCAACCTTGGTGAATTTGGAGAAGGCTATGCAGCTTTGGT